>CAZGYW010000169.1:0-6289 GCA_964530495.1 uncultured Anaerolineae bacterium | reverse complement strand
TGGATCGCGCTCCTGCGCAGCGAGTCATTGGCGCGGTCAAATGCGGCGATGAACGCTTCCTCCCGACCGTAGGCGCGCACCGCCTCCCCGCCATCAATCGCCTCTTCGATCAGGCCGTTGAGGAGGCCCAGCGCCGCCTGCTGGTCGCGGAAGCCCTGGCGCGTATGGCGGGCGATCTGGCGCGTGGCGTAGGCCATCACCGGCACGACGATCAGGGTGGCAATCGCCAGCCAGACGTTGATCGCCAGCATAGCCACCAGCACCCCGCTCAGGGTCAGCACGCCGGAGAGGAAGCTGGTCACGTTATCCGTCAGCACGTTGTTGACGTTATCCAGGTCGTTGGTCAGGCGGCTCATCAGCTCGCCGTGCGGATTGCGGTCGAAAAAGCGCAGGGAGAGTTCCTGGAACCGCGCGAACAGGTCGCGGCGCATATCGCGGACGGCATACTGCGCCGCGCGGATCATGAGGATGTTCTGCAGCCAGGTGGTCAGCGCGCCGACGGCATACACCCCCAGCATCAACAGCGCAATGCCACCCAGATCCGCCAGGTCCCCCACCGCGATGTAATCGTCAATCGCCACACCCATCAGGTACGGGCCGAGCAGATTGGTTACCGTCGTGATCGTCACCAGCAGCGTCACCAGCAGGAGCATCGCCTGCCGCCGCCGCAGGTACTGCCACAGGCGCTGGATCGTCACCTGCGGGTCAGTGGCGCGCTCGTAGGAGGCGCCCGGCCCGTGGCGCCCCGGGCCGCCGACCAGGCGAGGCTGCACCGTCACCGGACGACTAGTCGCTGCCATGGCGCGTCTCCTCCAGGCGGTCGGTCACCCCGCCGCCAAGCTGCGAGTCGTAGATTTCGCGGTAGATTGGGCTCGAGCGCAGCAGCTCAGGATGCGTCCCCTCGGCCACGATCCGGCCGCCGTCCAGCACCAGGATTTTGTCCGCTTCCAGCACGGTGCTGATCCGCTGGGCAACGATGATCCGCGTGCAGCCGGCCAGCAGTGTATCCAGCGCGTCGTGAATCTGGGTTTCGGTCTCCACGTCGACGGCGCTCGTGCTGTCGTCCAGGATCAGGATGGCCGGGCGGCGTACCAGGGCGCGGGCGATGGCCAGCCGCTGGCGCTGCCCGCCGGAGAGGTTCACCCCGCGCTGGCCGACGACGGTCCCGTAGCCATCCGCAAACTGGCGGATGAAGCGATCCGCGCGGGCCGCTTCGGCGGCCTGGTGCATCTCCGCGACCGTGGCGCCCTCCCGCCCGTGGCCCAGGTTCTCCAGGATCGTGCCGGAAAACAACACGCTCTCCTGCAGGGCGATCCCGATCTGGTCGCGCAGGGCCTTCAGGCTCAGGTCGCGGATGTCCACGCTGTCCAGCATAATGCGCCCGGCGTCCACATCGTAGAAGCGCGGGATCAGGCTGACCAGCGTCGACTTGCCGGACCCGGTCGCGCCCAGAATGGCGACAGCCTGCCCCGGCTCCGCCACAAAGCTGATATCGCGCAGCACCGGCTCCCCGCTGTCGTAGCCGAAGGTGACGTGCTCAAATGCCAGGCGGCCCCGCGCCTGAAAGTCCGCGCGCGCGCCGGGCTGCTCCTGCACCTCCGGCTCGGTATCCAGCACCTCGATGATGCGCTCGGCGGACGCCTGGGCGCGGGAGATGCGGGTGATCAGCATGCTGAACATGACCAGGGAAAAGAGCGTCCGGCGCAGGTAGTTGACAAACGCGATCACCTGGCCGAGCGTCAGGGCGCCGCCCACCACGTCGCGCCCGCCAAACCAGATCACACCGACCACGCCGAAATCGAGCAGGAGCATCATCACCGGGGTGACGGCGGCGCTGAACTGCATGGCCGTGATTGAGCCACCGGTCAGGGCCTCGTTGGCCGCGCCGAAGCGCTGCTCCTCGTAATCCGAGCGTACGAAGGCTTTGACCACGCGGATGCCGGCCAGATTCTCCTGCATCACGGTGTTGAGGCGGTCAAGCTGGGTCTGCATCCGCAGGTACAGGGGATAGGAACGGGTCAGCACGACGTACACAACAACAGTCAGCGGGGGCAGCAGCAGCACGAACAGCAGCGCCAGCCGAGGGCTGGTGAGGACGGCCATGAGCAGGCTGCCGACCAGCGTAAACGGGGCGCGGACCATCATGCGCAACGTAGCCAGGAGGATATCCTGCACCTGGGTGACATCATTGGTCAGGCGTGTGATCAACTGGCCGGTGCCAAAGCGGTCGAAGTTCCCAAAGGACAGGCGCTGCACCGCGCGGTACAGGACACCGCGCAGATCCGCGCCGAACGACATCGCGGCGCGCACCGCGTAGTACGTGCAGCCCACCCCGCCGACCATCCCCACCAGCGCCGCGCCGATCATCAGGCCGCCGTACTGCGCGATCAGGCCCATATCGCCGCTGGCAATCCCCAGGTCCACGATGCGCTGGATCAGGTAGGGCTGGATCAGGTCCATCGCTACTTCCAGCACCATCAGCAGCGGGGCGGCCAGCGCCGGCTTCCAGTATGGCTTCAGATACGGCAGCAGCCGCCGAATGGAATTCATCCTGTGCTCCACGTGTGGGTCTGGTGGGACAAGTATGCCCCGGATGCCCGCCAGTGACCAGCCGGGCCGCACCCTTGCCAATGAAAAACGCCCCGGAAAGAGGGGCGCTTGGGGTGGTGACTCCGGGAGGACTCGAACCTCCAACCAATTGATTAAGAGTCAACTGCTCTGCCAATTGAGCTACGGAGCCAACTGATCTGGAATTATACGCACCGAGGGGGAGATGTCAAGACTGAGCGAACCTCCCGCCGGGCGCCTTTTCTTGCCTCTCTGTCACCTGCCACCTGCCTCTGCCTGGCACCTGGACGCATGGACGCTTCGACGCTTTGCCGCGCCGTTTAGAGCCGCCCCTGCAGCCAGGCCACGATTGTCCCGGGCAACGTCGGTTCAGAGGCCAGCAGCGCCGTCCCCTGCCCGAAGCCAGAGGGTGTCATCAGGTCGTGCGGGCCGGGCGCCAGCGAGTCCAGCCGCTGCGCCGCGGCAGCGTCCCCCTCCGCTGCGATCAGGAGCAGCGGGCGGTCAGTGATGCGGCCCACCGCGTCTTCCGTCAGGATGCCCTGCTCCTCCAGCGTGGGGCTGATCGCCACCGCCGCGCTGCAAAATGTGTTGACCGCGCAGGTGGTCAGCGCCAGGTTGGCCCCCACCCCGGCCCCAATCACGGCGATCCGCCCGGCATCCACACCCTCCATCTGGCGCAGCGCATCCAGCATGTCCAGCGTGTCCTGCGGGAGCGCGGTCCAGTCCACCGCTCCGCCGGTGCGGCCATGCCCGCGCAAATCCACCGCCAGCACCGTGAACCCGGCCAGTTGCAGCGGGGTAGCCAGCGCCAGCCAGTCCTCCTAGCGTCCGCCGGCCGCGTGCAGGAGCAGCGCCGCCGGGGCCGGCTCCACGTCGGCGCGGTACACCGTCGCCTGCATCCGCAGCCCATCCCGGCTGGCGACGATCTCCATCCCGGCCTCGCCGGGCAGCGGTGTCACCAGGTCGACGTTCGAATCGCGCGGCACGCCGGCAATGTCCGGGCTGGTCTGGCCTGGCTGGTGGAACGGGTCGATGCTGGGCAGCACCGGGTCCACCGTCGGGCTGGCCGCGATCTCCGGCAGGATCGTGCGTGTCGGCAGCGGCGTCGGCGTGACCGGCTCACAGGCCGCCGCGCCCAGCACGATCACCAGCAGCCAGCCGTGAAGGCGGCGCATCGCCCTAGCCCTCCGGCCCGGCGGTGACGATCATGCGCGGGCAGCCATCCTCAAACGGGCTGAAGTCGTAATCGCCGATGAAACCCTCAAAGGTCAGGCCCGCCAGCCGCAGCAGGAGCGCCGCCTCCGCCGGGAAGTAGTAGTGCATGGTCAGCGGGGCAACCAGCCGCCGCACGGTGCCATCAGTCGCGATCTCGTCGTAAATCCACGTGACGCTCATGAGCTGCGCGGCGCCGTCCAGGTCGCTGACCGACTGCTGCATCACCAGGTGGCCGGTCTCCGGCTCCACGAACGTGCGCTCCAGCACCACCGAACCGTCATTCTCGGTCGCCAGCAGGTGCCCCACGTTAGGCAGGTCGATCACCAGGTGACCCTCCGGCAGCAACCACTCGCGGAAGCGCGCCAGCGCGGCCAACTGCTCTTCCTGCGTGCGCAGGTGCATGAAGGTGTGGTACGAGACCAGGATCAGGGCGAACCGCTCCGGCGATTGGTAGCTCATGATATCCGCCTGGACCATGTGCACCTGCTCGCGCAGGTCGGGCCGGGCGTCCAGCTTGCGCTGGGCACGGGCCAGCATCGCCGCCGAAACCTCAAAGCCGAATACCCGGTGGCCCTCCTCCGCCAGGTGGAGCAGCACCCGCCCGGTGCCGCTGCCCACGTCCAGGATCGGGCCGTCGGCCTGGTCGGCCAGCTCGCTATAAAACTCCAGGTCCTCAGTCAAGAAGGCGTTTTCGGCGTCGTAATAACGCGCTACCGTTTCGTAAAACTGGCGTGACTCTTCGGCGCTCACGCTCACTTCTCCCTGCGGGGAGCTTCCCCGCCCACGCACTGCACGCTGCCAGCATAACACCGTCTGGCCTGGCTGTGAAGCCTGCGCCGCGCCATGCGTCGGGCAATCATCAGGCGGGCGGAGGGCAGCCGCGCCCTGCCACGGTTGCAATCTACCCTTCGGATGATAAACTACGCGCAGGGGGCTGGCGCGCCTTAGAAGCGAAGCGGCGGCAGCCTGTGCCGGCGGCGGGTTGTCACCGGCCCTGCCGGTTTCTATCGGGAACATGAGTCTTTTTGAGTGGAGCACACGACATGATGAACCGCTTGAACCTTCTCCGGCGGCTGGTCGCCATGCTCATCGTGGTCACCCTGCTGGTCGGGATCGTCCCCGTCACCGGCGCGCAGGGCCCGGTGGCTGACGCGCAGGTCGTCACCGACTACCTCAACATGCGCGCCGCGCCGAGTCACCAGGCGCCCATCGTGGAACAGCTCCCGAACGGGACGCTGCTTTCCACCCACGGCCGCACGGAGGATATAGAGTGGCTGCTGGTCAGCACGGCGTCGGGATCAAGCGGCTGGGTCAAAACCAGCTGGCTGGCGCTCCGCCTGGACATGGATGTGCAGGCGCTCCCCATTTCAAACGCGACCGGGACGGCCGGTGGTGGGGCCGTTGAAGGCTCCGGCGAAGCAGCGCCCGCCGTGGCCCTGACCGGCGCAACGGCGACCGTCGTCACCCGCGTGAACATCCGGCGCGGCCCTGGCACCACCTACGGGCGGCTGAGCACGCTGAGCCTGGGTGTCGAGATCGGCCTGGCCGGGCGGGATAGCTCCAGCCTGTGGATTTACGGCCAGACCAGCACCGGCTACACCGGCTGGATCGTCGCGCGCTACACCAACGTCACCCTGGACGTGATCAACGCCCTGCCCGTGCTGAACGCATCCGCCCCGACCGGCGGCGGCGCACCGGCACCTGCCGCTGCAGCAGCGGCTCCGGCAGCCTCGCAGCCGGCGGGCATCCCCGCGCCGGTGGCGGCTCCCTCCTCAGGTGGCGGCTTCATGCTCGGCGGGCAGGTGGCGGACTTCTCCCAGCAGGGCTGGATGCAGGCCGCCGGCATGACCTGGGTCAAGCGCCAGGTGGTCTACGGCAATGGCGCGGACCCCGGCGGGCAGGCGGGCCTGATCGCGGATGCCCATAACCGCGGCTTCCGCATCCTGCTCAGCGTCAAGGGCCACGCCAATGAGCTGGCCTCCGACCCGAATTACCTCAACAATTTCGCGGGCTACCTGGGCGGGCTGGCCGCCCTCGGCGCGGACGCGATCGAGGTCTGGAACGAACAGAACATCGACCGGGAGTGGCCGGCCGGGCGGATCGACCCCGGCTGGTACACCCAGATGCTCGCCGCCGCCTATAACGCGATCAAGTCCCGTAATGGCAGCACCATGGTCATCAGCGGCGCGCCCGCCCCGACCGGCGCGGAAGGCGCGTTCGGCACCGACCGCGTGTGGAATGACGACCGCTACATCCGCGGCATGGCAGCCGCCGGCGCCGCCAGCTACATGGACTGCGTGGGCGTGCACTACAACGCCGGCGCCACCGCGCCCGGTCAGGCCAGCGGCCACCCGGGCGGCGGGCACTACAGCTGGTATTTCACGCCCATGCTCAACCTGTACTCCGGCGCGTTCGGCGGCTCGCGTCCGCTGTGCTTCACGGAGATCGGCTATCTCTCCGGGGAGGGCTATGGGCCGGTGCCCGGCGGCTTTGCCTGGGCCGGCAA
>CAZGYW010000168.1:0-6329 GCA_964530495.1 uncultured Anaerolineae bacterium | reverse complement strand
CGGTGATGTCAATCGGCAGGGTGTTGAGCGTCTCAACTGATTCCAGGCCGACCACATCAGCGGCCATCGCCTTGCCGGCAGCGACATGGTAGAGCAGGATGTCGGTCAGGGTCGCGGTGTCGGCCAGCAGGGCGGCGGGCTCGATGCCCAGCGCGGCGAAGGCTGCCGCGAAGGCGTCATCGGTGGGGGCGAAGACCGTGAACGGGCCTTCACCGGACAGGGCGTCGACCAGGCCGGCGGCCTGGACAGCGGCGACGAGCGTCGTGAAGCGCCCGTCCTCAACGGCGATCTCGACAATGGTCTTGTCGTTCTGGGCGACGGCGGGCACCACCGAAACGATGGCGAGCGCCACAACAAGCAGGGCAACCATGAACTTACGCATTTTGACTCACTCTCCTGTAACAATCTGTTCGATTTATGTTCAGTTATTGAACAACCAAAACTATACACGACCGGCAACGGTTTTGCATGAGATTCCGCTGAGAAGCTGATTAGAAGAGGATTTGTCTTGTTTTTGTCGAAGTTATGACTGCAGAAGTGATTGAGTGCGCCCGGCCTTCAGTACGGCGGGCCGCTGGCTCAGGCGTCGGCGGGGCCGGTCAGGTCAACGAAATGGGTTGCCTGTTCATCCGCTGTCCGGAACCCGAGTCGGGCGGCCAGTCGCACGGACGGCACGTTATCGCGCCAGCATTCCCACACCGGCGTGATGCCCTCGTCCAGGCAGTGGGCGATGAAGGCCGCCCCGCACAGGGTCGCCAGGCCCTGCTCGCGATAGTCCGGATCCGTGTCAATGCTGATCTCAGCCCGCCCTCCGGCGACAAAGGCCGAGAGGCACGTGCTGGCGATCCGGTCACCCTCCACCACGCAATACCCCATCCCATGTGTCAGGAAGTCCGCGACCGAACGCCACAGGACTCCCACCAGGGGGGTGACGACCGCGGCGGCCCGATCGCCCGCGATGCGCTCGACGCGCAGCCCGGCCGGGACGCGAGTCTGCCAGTTTCGCCCCGCGAACCGGGCCGGGTCAAAGGTGAAACGCTGCCGCACGGGCCTAATCTGTTGATCCCCGGGGAACAGCGCAGCGATCCGCTCCAGCCAACCCGGCCCGAGGGGATAAAACACGATGGTTGGATCGGACGAGGCGCGGGCCTCCGGGAGCAACTCGCCAGCCAGCAGGCTTGCCAGATCGGCCACAAACGCCCCGTCACCGCTGTCACCGGCCAAATAGCAGTAGCGGAACTCGCCCCAGATCAGGACCGCCGACGGCTGCCGCCGGTCATTGGCGAACACGCGGCCGGGCGTCAGTCCGGACAGCACCGCCCGGGCGGGCACCCGCTCCGGGCTGACCAGCGCCGTCACCGGCGCGCATTCGTCGAGTTTCAGCTCAACCAGCATGGCAACCTGCTCCCTGTACAGATCAGCAGCGGCCCCGGCCGAATCCACTCCTCCCGGCCGGGGCCGCATGCACAATCAATGTAGAACGCTTTCCAGGCTACTCCGCCGGCAGGTAGGCTTCCAGCGCCGGGCAGTGCTCTTCGGCCACCTCGGCCAGCGTCAGGTTATCCCAGCCACCATGGGCCAGCGCCGGGTTGCCACCCTCAGTCCGGCAGTGATCCTGCCCCACCGACCGGGCGTACAGCGCCAGCGCGGCCGAAAGCCGCGGCGCCGCAAAGGATGTGCCGGAGACAGGGCCGACCTCGCTTTCGTACTCGCCGGGCAGCATCACCTCACCATAGTTGGAGATGCGCGTGTTCTGCCCGCGCTGCCCGGCCACCGCGCCCAGCAGCGGGCTGTCATCCTGCTTCACCCACGCGCTGGCCGGGTAGTAGCCGTCGCCTGTGCTGGCGCTGACGCTCACCACCTGCGCCCAGGCGCCCGGCCAGAAGGGGAAGGCCAGCCCGTAGTTACCGGCAGCGGCCACGGGCAGGATGAGGCTCCCCTGCTCCACGAACAGGTCCTGCAGCGGGTTGAGGTTGACCAGGTCCTGGGCACGCTGCGACATCACCGGGAACACGGTGTCATCGTAGAAGATGACCGCGCGGCGCAGCAGGCTGCGGTACTGGCTCGAATCCCCGGCTTCGCGGGCCTCGTTCAACGCCGCCTGCAGTTCGGTGTAGGCGGCCACGGTGTCGCACGGGATCAGGGCAAAGCTCATATTGGCAATATACACGTCAGCCGGGTTGGCGTCCATCGCGTCCAGGATCGCCGCGGCCACAGCATCCGCCGTGAGGCCGTGCATCTCCACCGGCACCAGGGCGATGCTCTCCTCCGCCCCGGCCTCGGCCAAGAGTTCCTCCAGCAGGGCCAGTACCAGGTCGCCGTGGGTCGTCGCGTCGGTCTCTTCCGCCGCCGCCCCGCGCACCGCGAAGGCCTGCTCCTCAAAGCTCACCGCGCAGCTATCCCCGGCATCCAGATCACTGACGTCCGGCGCTTCGCCGGTGAAGTCATCGATCACGAGGATAACCACCTCATGCCCGGCCTGTGTCAGCGCGGGCACCGCGCCGCTGACGATCAGGACAGCACCAATAGCCAGCACCATCAGCCTGAACAAAAATCTACTCGTGTGAGTCATCATGATCCATTCCTTTACGAACCTGTTTACGGAATACTATAACCCGCTTCCTGCATATAGGTCTCGACTTCGGTCACCCTGGTCTGCATCCCGCTGGCCCGGAACACGGCCAGCGCCTCCGCCAAACGCTGCTGGGCCTGGTTGGCGTTGTTCAGCCGGTGGTGATCTTCGCCGATGGATTGCAGCGCATAACCTTCCCAGATCCGGTTATCCAGCGCGCGGGCGATGTCTAGCGCCGCCTCATGGTGGGCCAGCGCGGGGGTATACTGCCCCAGCACATGCTCGCTCGACCCCAGGTTGAGCAGGGCGAAGAACGTCGTCTCCCGGTCCTGCAACGCCTCCGCCAGCGCCACCTCTTCAGCGAAATAGCGCCGGGCGTCCTCGTAGCTGCCCTGCGCCTGAGCGTAGTAGCCCTGGTGCTCCACCACGAAGGCCAGCAGGAAGCTGTCCTCCAGCGCCTTCGCCAGCTCGTAAGCCTGCTCAAAGTAGGCGCCGGCATCCTCCGCGTGCTGGTCGGCCCGCACCTTGCCCACCGAGCACAGCAGGATCGTCACCCGGTCAGGCTTGTTCAGCGCGCGGGCCAGCGCCAGCGCATCCAGGTAGGCCGCGGCGGCGTTGGGCAGGTCACCCCGATCGTAGTACACATTGCCCCGCTTGCTCAAGAGGAAGTGACGGGTTTCATCCGACTCGGTCCCCAGTTGCTCCGCGGCGGCGATGGCCGCGTCCAGCAGCGCCGCGAACTGGAGCGTGTGCCCGCGCGCGGAGAGATACGGCCCGATCAGGGCGCCCATGATCGCCAGCAACAGCGCATGCTCGCCGCTTTCGCGGGCCTGCTCCGCCGCGCCCAGGATGTTGGCGATCTCGGCGTCCAGCGCGTCCAGGTCGGCTTCATGCGCCAGGGTGTAATCGCGGATCGTCCCAAGCACTGCCCGGCGCGCGGCCTGATCGCCGCGCTGCAGGCTCCTGGCGTAGCTGTACGAAAGGTCATGCACACGGTAGGCAGCCAGCGCCTGCCCGGCCGGCTGGATGCGCTCCGCCAGCCCGCGCCGGTGCAGGGTTGTCAGGGCGGTCTGAATGGCGTTGTCGTCCATCCCCATGTAGCGGGCCAGCAGCCCGGGCGTGGCGCCGGGCGCGAACAGCGTGCCAAACGCCAGGAAGACCCGGCGCGCATCCTCCTCCAGCGCGACCAGGCTGGCGGTCAGCAGCTCGGTGATGCTCGTCCGCCCTTCTTCCGCGAAGTCCTCCGGCATGGCCATTGCGTGCGGCGCGGCCGCGATGCGCGCCAGCAACTCCGCCGGGCGAATCTGGTCCACCTTCAGCGTCTTGCCGGCCACCTCCAGCGCGAAGGCGTGGTAGCCCAGCTGGCGGCAGACTTCCCCGGCAGCCGGATCGGCGGCGCACTCCCGCCCGGCGTAGTACCCCAGCAGCTTGAGCGCCGCGTCCGGCTCCAGGCGGCCGACCTCGACGATGTGCTCCAGCGCGTAACGGTGGCGGGCGGTCACCAGGACGGGCATCCGGCGCGGGATGGCTTTGAGCACCGTGCTGAGCACGACCCCATCCCAGGCGTCATCCAGCACCAGCAGCGTGACTCCGGCCCCGGCCAGCAGCTCACGCAGCGCCCGGGTCTTGTTGCCGCCCTCGGCGCTGGCGATCTCCCCCTGCGCGCCGAACGGCCGGGCCAGCGCCTCGAACAGCGCCTCGGCCGGGTCATTGCCCGCGTGTAGCCACAGGATGTTGCCCCGCCCTTCGTCCAGCCAGTCAGCCGCCACCGTCGCCGCCAGGGACGATTTGCCCGCGCCGCCGAAACCCTGCAGTAGCACCTGGCCACCGTCCTCCAGGCGCGCCCGGATCTCGTGCAGGGTGGCGTCCCGCCCGATCAGGCGGTGGGGCAGCCCGGGGATGTCATCGCTCGAATCGGCCAGCGTGGCGCTGATGTCCCCCGGCCGGCGCAGCAGCCGGTCGCGCAGCCAGACCTCCAGCGAGCGCCGCACCTGCTCGAGCAGGTCATCTGCCGTGTCGAACCACTTGGGCGTGATGCCGGAAACGACGTCACTCTGCCGATCCAGAAAAGCCTGCAGGCGCGAGTCACGCGCCTCGGCCCGCGCATTCCGGACGTAGATGTGGCGGTCGATGGCCCATTCGGTGGCCCGGTTGAACTCGTCGATCGTCCACTCGCCGTATTCGTTCCAGAACAGGCCGATGTACAGGCTGGAATGCTTGAGGGCGTTCAGGTACACCTCGCGGATCGACTTATCCGCGGCGGTGGCGTCCTCCTCAAACACCCAGGCGCGCACTTTGACGAAGTCATTGCTCAGGGTAGGCAGAAACGCGGCCAGCGCCCGGCGCTCGGCGAGCAGCTCCTGCATCTTTGAACTGACGAAAACGGAAAGCTCCAGAGGCATACCAACTCCCCCGCGTGGCACCACGACGTATCCCACCCTTTATGGTAGACCGTGCCATCACAATTGGGAAGTCAGGCAACCCGGTTGCGCAGCACGCCACCGGCCAAAATCCTGCTGCGCCGGGCGCCAGCATGGCCAGACTCGCACACAACCCTAACATAACACGGATTGACCCCTACCCGAATGGGCGTATGATGGTGACAGGTGTGGCTGAGGGCCACAGGTAGTACGTTTTTACTGGAGGAAAGATGAGCAACCTGAAACTCGACCGCAGAACCATTACGATTGGCCTGATCATCCTGGCCGCCATTCTGTTCCTGCCGCGCCTGCTCGGCAACAACGAGACGAGCAGCCCGAGCACCACCAGCAACAATACCAGCAGCACAGGCAGCACCCAGGCGACCTGGCGTCTTGGCGAGATCGTCACCGCCCGATCGCTGGATCGCGATGGCTGCGCCGCCAGCCGCTCCTCCACCTTTGGGTCGGGTGACTCGATCTATGTGGTGGCGGAAGACAGTGAAGTCCTGGCGGGCACCGATGTCTTCGTTCGCCTGTACTTCGAGGACCAGGCCATCGAGGACCTGCCGGAGATCACCGCCGATCAGGACTACGAAAGCACCTGCATCAACTTCGTGTTTGAACCAACCGCGGGTGCTTCGTTTGACCGGGGCGACTATGAAGCTGAATTCGTGGTTAACGGCAACCAGGCCGGCTCCGTCACCTTCCGGGTTCAGTAAGGAGCTTCACCGTGGATGACTTCTCAACGCTATGCTGTATAGGCGGCCTGGTCGTATTGGTGGCTGTGTTCGTGCTCCCGCGGCTGCTGCGCGGGATGTCTGGCATGCCGCAGCGCGGCCCGATCAACCCCACGTATGACGACCCTGACATTCAGGGGCGGGGCAGCTTTGGCGCGCCGACCAGCGGCTACGGCGATACGCGTCCCACCTACGATGCGCCGAACATCCAGGGGCGGGGCAGCTTCGGCAACCGGCTGGGCAACCTGACCCGGCGCCGCCCGACCAAATCGAGCGGCCAGTCCGGCCGCACGAGCGGCGGCGGCAGCCTGGGTGGCGGAAGCACTTCAGGCCCGTCCGGCCGGGCCGATAGCCCCAACGTTCAGGGCCGCGGCAGTTTCGGCCGGGACAAGAAACGCTAGACGGCTGGCCCCCACCGGCTGATCGAGCCAGCGGCAGGGGATTGTACGCGGGGCTCCGGCATAACCGGGGCCCTTTCTGTTTGCGCCGGGCACAGCCAAACGATCGTAAGCCACCGGGCCCGTGCCTCTGGTAGAATGAGGCCGCGATCTTATCCGCGCCACCGCTGCCCTGTCCTCTGAGGCCACATGCCGATTGAAC
>CAZGYW010000167.1:0-6344 GCA_964530495.1 uncultured Anaerolineae bacterium | reverse complement strand
CTCCGGCATGTGGGTGGAAAGGCCGGGGATCATGCCGCGCTCGCGGATCAGACGGGTGTAACGGTCCAGGTCCCGGATCTGGCGGGCGCGCCGGTCGATCAGGGCGTCGGTAACACACTGGTGCGGCAGGCAGAAGGTGGCACCCATGGCCGCGGCGCGGTCCAGCACCGCCTCCGGTTCCTCCGCCGGATCGCCGCCCGGCGCGATGTTGAAGCTGGGGGTGTAGATCCGGATCATCTCGATGCCGGTCGCGTCTTCGGCGTCCCGGATGGCGGCCTCCAGCGGGTCGGACAGCGGGCCCATCACCGCGTCGATGCCGCGCTCCATAAAAACCTTGAGGATTGCGGTCATGCGCTCGCGGGTCTGCAGTTCCTTGATGAAGCGATCCTTGGCCGGGCTGGTGTGGGAATAGCCCAGGAACCAGTTGGTGCCAACGATCAGGCGCGGCAGGCTAACGCCGCCAACCAGTGTGCGTGGAAAGTCGCCCATAGCGTCCCCTGTATCGACTAGGTGGTCGTGTTGCCCCCATTATACACGCAGATCGATTCCCTCCATAACCACGAGCGAAGCGGTTGTGGAGCAGTCCGCCGCCGTGGATACCGCAGATATGCGGCCGGTAGACGCTGACGGGCTATGGCTGGCGGTTGCGTCCCGGAGTGGTTCCGAGTAGAATATATGTGCTAATGAGTGAAGCCCAGCAGCGCCGGCAGCAGGCTGACTTGCCAGGCGTTTTTGTCCCAGCCGGTGGGCGCTGCCAGCATTTGCTTCTATACTGGTGTACAGACTGAGTTTCAGGGGATGGGAGTGACAGCATGGCCGATGAAGCCCGCCAGAAAGCCCTCAGCGCGGCAGTAGATGACCTGACCAAGCGCTTCGGGGATGGCACGATTGTTCGCCTGGGCGATGCCCAGCACATGCATGTGGATGTGATCCCGACCGGGGCACTGCCGGTCGATATCGCGGTGGGCGTCGGCGGGATTCCGCGCGGGCGCGTTGTGGAGATTTACGGGCCGGAAAGCTCCGGCAAGACGACCTTCTGCCTGCACGTCATTCGCGAGGCCCAGAAGCGCGGCGGCATCTGCGCGTTTGTGGACATGGAGCACGCCCTCGACCCCAACTTCGCCGAGCGCATCGGCGTGGACATTGACAACCTGTACATCAGCCAGCCGGATACCGCCGAACAGGCCCTGGAGATCATGGAGTCGCTGGTGCGCTCCGGCGCGGTGGACGTGGTCGTGCTGGACTCGGTGGCCGCCCTCGTCCCGCGCTCGGAGATCGAAGGCGAGATGGGCGACAGCCACGTTGGCCTGCAGGCCCGCCTGATGAGCCAGGCCCTGCGCAAGCTCAGCGGCGCGATCAAGCAGAGCCGCACCGCCGTGCTCTTCACCAACCAGCTCCGGGAGAAGATCGGCGTGATGTTCGGCTCCCCGGAGACGACGACCGGCGGCCGGGCGCTCAAATTCTACGCTACCATCCGCCTGGACATCCGCCGCATCCAGGGCATCAAGCAGGGCGGTGAGGTCGTCGGCAACCGGACGCGCATCCGCGTGACCAAGAACAAGGTCGCCCCGCCCTTCAAGGAAGCCGAGTTCGACATCATGTACGACGAGGGCATCAGCCGTGAGGGCAGCGTGCTGGACATCGCGGCCGAGATGGGCCTGGTGGAGAAGCGCGGCGCGTTCTTCCGCTACAACGACGGCGCGCTGGGCCAGGGTCGCGAAAACGCCAAGCAGTACCTGAAGGAGAACCCGGCCATCACCGACGAGCTTGAGGACGAGATCCGCAAGCAGTTCGGGCTGCCGCCGCTGTTCGCGCTGGTGGACGGCGCTGCCCCGCCCCGCCCGGATATGACCGCGGCCCGCAAGCGTGGCACGTCGCGCCGGGGCAAGAAGAGCGACGAGCCGGTCACGTACGACGCGGACGAAGAAGAGTAGTCTCAACACCAACCGCCGGAGGTTCCAGATCCCCGGCCAGAGTCGTCAGCCAGCCCACTGCAGAGGTTCCTGTGCTTAGCACAGAACGCCTGCGGTGGGCTTTGTGCATCCGGAGGGGGACGCGCGGCATCCCGCCCGGCGGGGATTGCCCGGCCTCAGACCCGGCACCCGGTATGGTACAATGGGGCGTGGTTGACAAGGCTATGCGGATCAGCGACAATCGTTTTTGGAACATCTGGCAGGTCAATTCACTTGTTAGCAGGGCGCTGTTTGGGCCACTTTTACGCGCGCAGCCAGCGTGTAGATAAGGGGAGAAGACTGTGGTCAGTACGGTTCAGACTGATGCAGAGCATCGCATGAAATCAGCGCTTACGGTTCTGGAAGAGGATCTGGCCGGGCTGCGCACCGGGCGCGCCAGCGCGGCCCTGGTGGAGAAGCTGATCGTGGAGTATTACGGCGCGCCGACGCCGCTCTACCAGCTCGCGGGTATCAGCATCCCCGAGCCGCAGCAGATCTCCATCCGGCCCTACGACCGCAACACCCTCAAGGTGATCGAAAAAGCCATCCAGGCTTCGGACCTTGGCCTTACGCCCAACAACGACGGTCAGAACATCCGCCTCAACCTCCCGCCCCTGACCGAGGAGCGCCGCAAGAGCCTGGTCAAGCACGTCAGTAAGCGGGTGGAAGAAGCCAAGGTCGCCGTCCGGAATGTGCGGCGCAATGCCATCGATGACCTGCGCAAGCTGGAGAAGGACAAGGAAATCTCCGAAAACGAGCGCGACCAGGCCATCGAGCGCATCGACAAGCTGACGGCCCGCTATGTCGAAGAGGTGGAAGAAGCGGGCAAGCGCAAAGAGAAAGAAGTGATGGAGGTCTAGCCCGGCGTGAATAGCGACGATGTCACGACCCACGAAGAACCGCTGCCGGAAAACATCCCGCACCATATCGCCATCATCATGGATGGCAACGGGCGCTGGGCAGAGCAGCGCGGCCTGCCGCGGAACGCCGGCCATGAGGCCGGCACCGAGAATCTGCGGCGCGTGATTCGTGGCTGCGTGGAATTCGGCGTGCAGGTGCTGACCATCTATGCCTTTTCCACCGAGAACTGGGGGCGCCCGCGCTGGGAGATCCGCGCCCTGCTGCACATCCTGGAAAGCGTGATCGACCGCGAACTGGACGAGCTGCATGAGGAAGGCGTCCAGCTCCGCCACCTGGGCGAGCTGGATCGCCTGCCGGGCAACCTGCAGCGCAAGGTCAACCAGGCGATCGAGAAAACCAGGGGCAACCAGCGCCTGATCCTGAACATCGCCTTCAACTACGGCGGGCGGGATGAGATCGTGCGCGCGGTGCGTCACATGGTGGCGGACGGCCTGACGCCGGAGGAAATCACGGAGGAGCGGTTGAGCAGCTACCTCTACACCGCCGGCCTCCCGGACCCCGACCTGATCATCCGCACCAGCGGTGAGCTGCGCATCAGCAACTTCCTGATCTGGCAGGGCGCCTACGCGGAATACTATGCCACGCCGACGCTGTGGCCTGACTTTAACCGGGACGAGCTGCGCAAGGCGCTGCTGGCCTACTGCCGGCGCGAACGACGCTTTGGCAAGCTGGCCCCGGAGCACCAGACCTGAACCCTGCACCATCCCAGGGGGTGAGCGGCTTATGCTGCGGACGCGAATACTGGTGGCGATTGTGGCGCTGCCGATCCTGATCTGGGTGATCGCGATCGGCGGCGCATTTTACTGCCTCGCCCTGGCGCTGGTGCTGGCGCTTGGCGCGCGCGAGCTGGTCCTGCTGGCCAGGGCCGGAGGCCACGCGCCCTCGGTGAGCGTGACGCTGGGCGTGCTGGCGGCGGTCCTGGCCGGCACGGTCTGGCCGGAAGCCCTGGAGCCGGCCCTGGCGCTGATGATCCTGGCCACGATGGCCCTGACGCTGTTCCGCTTCCAGCATGGCGACCAGACCCCGCTCAACAGCTTCTCGATCATGCTCGGCGTGGGCCTGTACCTGGGCTGGCTGGGCGGGCGCCTGATCGTGCTGCGCTTCCTGCCGGGCGGGGAGTGGTGGACGCTGTTCGTCCTCTTCACCACGTTCGCCGCGGATACCGGCGCGTACGCCATCGGCAAGACGTTCGGCAAGCGCAAGCTGGTCCCGAAGATCAGCCCTAAGAAGACCTGGGAAGGCTACATCGCGGGCATGGTAACCGGAGCGCTGTTCGGCGTCGTGATCGGGGCGGTGGGGGATGCCACGCTGCCCGGCATCACGCCCGGCCACGGCTTCGCCATCGGCCTCCTGATCGGCGCGTTCTCGCCGTTGGGCGATCTGATCGTCTCCGCCTTCAAGCGGGAGGCGCATGTGAAGGACTCCAGCCACCTGATTCCCGGCCATGGCGGGATGATGGACCGCCTGGATTCGGTGCTGGTCGCCGCCGCGCTGGGCCTCTACTACATTATCTGGTTCGTGATCTAGCCCGCCATGCCACACCCCGCCGAGAGCCGTTCCCGCACCGCCTACCGCTGGGCGCTGGTCGCGCTCATTGTCGCGTACCTGCTCACCCGGCTGCCGTTGCTCACCCGCCTGCCGATCTTCATCGACGAAGCGACGCACATTCACTGGGCGCAGACCGCCCTGACCGGCGGCTGGACGATGGATGGCAAGCTGCTGTCGATCGTCATGATCGCCGGGTTTGTGCGCGGCCTGCCCCTGGAACCGCTGCTGGCGGCTCGCCTGGGGATGGTGGCGATCAACCTGGGGGTGCTGCTCCTGGTGGTGGACATCGGGCGGGTGCTCGGCACGCGGCGGGAAGGGCTGCTGGCCGGGCTGGTGTATGTGCTGATGCCTTTCGCGTTCTTCTACACCCGGCTGGTGCTGACCGATCACAGCATGATCCTGCTGGCCCTGCTGGCCCTGCGCCTGAGCCTGGCGGTGGAGCGGCCCTATTCGCCCCGGCGCGCGGGTCTGCTGGCGTTGATCCTGATCGGCGCGATCCTGGCCAAGCTGACCGGCGCCCTGTACGCGCCTGTCCCTGCCCTGGTCGTGATCTGCCTGGTGCCCGCCCGCGAGTGGCGGCGCTGGATTCCGCCCCTGGTGGTGATTTACATCACGGTGGGCGCGGCGTTCGTGGGGCTGCGCCTGCGCGAATTTGGCGCCCAGCAGAGCGATAAGCTGGCCGCCGGGCCGCAGTGGAGCCTGATTGCGGACAACCTGCGGCTCATCAGTGAGGCGCTGGCCGGGCTGCTCACCCCGCCGCTCCTGCTGCTGATCGCGGCGGCTATCGGATGGGCCGTGCTCAGGCGCCGCCGGGCAGACTGGCTCCTGCTGGCGCTGACCGGGCTGGCTATCGTCCCGTTCATTGTGGGGGCAGGGCTGCTGTACCCCCGCTATGTACTTTTCGCGCTGGGGCCACTGGCCATCCTGGCCGGGCGCTTGCTGAGTGATGCGCTGGACTGGCTGGCGGTGCGCGTCCCGGATCGCCGGCGGCGGGCGCTGGTTCTGGCGGTGGTAGCGGTGCTGCTCGCCGCCTGGCCGCTGACCCTGATGGCCCGCATCGCCGTCGACCCGGCGGGCGCGCCCCTCCCGGAGCGCGTGCGCTGGCAGTATGTCAGCGGTTGGCCCTCCGGCTACGGCGTGGACGAGATGGCTGCTTTCCTGACGGAGCAGGCGGCGGCCGAGCCGGGTGGCATTACCCTGCTGCGCTTCCCCTTCATGGGGCCGCACTTCCTCAGCCTGGATACGGAGATGGGGGAGGTGCCGGGCCTGACCCCGATTGAGTTGAGCGTGCGCCATCCGAACCTGGCCGGGCTGATGGCAAGCTATGCGGGTAACCGGCGGGCGCTGTTCGCCCTGGTTTACCCGGTGGAAGCGGACTACCTTGAGGTGATCAACCAGCCGCTGGAAACGCTGCTGGTCGGCGCCACGCTGATCTGGGAGTACCCCAAGCCGGATGGCACCAGCCTGCAGATCTGGGAGCTGGCGGGGCGCCGGGAGCGGCCCTGCTGCGGGCCGTGATCCGGCCCGTGCGGGTCAGGGCTGCTGCGCGGCGCAGGCCCGGCACAGGCCGAAGATGGCGAAGTGCTCGATGCGGGCCTCGAAGCCATGCTCCTGGCGCAGTGCCGCGCGCAGCGGCGCGATCAGCGCGTCGTCCACGTCCAGTACTCGCCCGCAGCGCAGGCAGATCAGGTGGTGATGCGGGGTAGCGCCCACCAGCGAGTACACATCATGGCCCGCACCCACGTCCGTCTGGGCCACCAGGTCGGCTTCCTTGAGCCATTGCAGGATGCGGTAGACGGTGGTGCCGTCCAGCGCCAGGCCGCGCGCGTTAACCACCTGCGTGACCTCCTCACAGCTCAGGTGGCAGTGCTCGGCCTGGCGCTCCAGCAGCGTCTCCAGCACGATCCGGCGCTGGGCGGTGAT
>CAZGYW010000166.1:0-6347 GCA_964530495.1 uncultured Anaerolineae bacterium | reverse complement strand
GGCTCGGCATGGCCCAGCAGGCGGGTGACCACGAACACCACCCCGAACAGCGCCGTCGTCGTGAGCACAATCGCCGGCCCGGACGCAATGTTGAGGTGGAAGGACAGGTACAGCCCGACCACCCCGCTGAGCGCCCCCAGCGCGCCGCCGAGCAGCATCATCATGTGCAGGCGCTTAACGAGCAACTGGGCGGTGGCGGCCGGCGTGACCAGCATAGCCACCATCAGCGCAATGCCGACCGTTTGCAGGCTGGCCACAATCGTCACCGCCAGCAGCACCAGCAGCAGCAGGCGCAGCATGCCGGACGGCAAATGGAGCGTCCGCGCCAGGCTGGCGTCAAAACTCAGGATCAGAAATTCCTTGTAGAGCGCCACAATGCTGATCAGCACCACGCCCCCGAAAATCGCCATGATCGCCAGGTCGCGGTCGGTGACGCCCAGCACGTTCCCGAACAGGATGTGAGTCAGGTCCACGCTGTAGCTGCGCGCGGTGCTGATGATCGCGATGCCCAGGGCGAACATCCCGGCGAAGATCACGCCGATCGCCGTATCTTCTTTCAGGCGGCCTTCGCGCGTCAGCCAGCCGATGCCCAGCGCCACGGCCACGCCCGCGACAAGGCCGCCCAGCAGCAGGTCACCGCCCAGGATGTAGGCGATTGCCACGCCGGGCAGCGTGCCGTGCGCCACCGCGTCCCCGAAGAACGCCATCCCGCGCACGACGACATAGCTGCCCACCACGCCGCTGACCAGCCCGATCAGGATCACGGCCAGCAGGGCGCGCTGCATAAACGTAAACTGGAGGGGATCCAGCAGGAAGCCGAGGTCCATGACCCTACTCCTCCAACCGCGGCACGCTGCCGCTGCCGTGCTCGTCCACCACCAGGACGGTGCGCTCCCCATCCTTGACGATGCCCACCTGCCCGGCATAGGCGGCGCTGAGCGCCTCCGCAGTCAGCACCTCGCGCGCCGTGCCGTAAGCGATCACGCGCCGGTTGACGAGCAGCAGGCGGTCGAAGCGGGTGGCAGCCATGCTCATGTCGTGCGTCGCCAGGATGATGGTCACGCCCTCGGCGTGGAGCATGTCCAGCACGCCCATGATCTCCTCCCCGGCGGCCATGTCCACCCCGGAGAGCGGCTCGTCCAGCAGCAGGACGGTGGTCTGCTGGGCCAGGGCGCGGGCGATGAACACCCGCCGCCGCTGCCCGCCGCTGAGCTGCCCGATCTGGCGCTGCTTGAAGGGCAGCATCCCCACCCGGTCGAGCAGGGCATCCACAATGTCCCAATCCTGCCTGCGCGGCCAGCGCAGCCAGCCGATCGTCCGGGCGCGGCCCATCATCACCACGTCGCCCACCGTCACCGGGAAGCGCCAGTCGATCGCCTCCTGCTGGGGCACGTAGCCAATCAGGCGGTGGCTGGCCGCGCAGGCTTCGCCATACATAGACACGTAGCCGCTGGCGTGCGGGATCAGGCCGACGATGGCCTTGAACAGCGTGCTTTTGCCCGCGCCGTTCGGTCCCAGCACAGCCACGCTCTCCCCCGGCTGGATGGTGAACGAGATCGAGTCGATCGCCGAGCGCGCGCCAGGATAGCCCGCCGACAGCTCATGCACGACGAGCGCCGGGCAGACCGCGCCGGGGGCGTTCGGCAGGGGTGGCACGCGGGGATGGATGTCTAGTGGTGCATGGTGCATGGGCTGCAGCCCTCCGGCTCGCTCAGGGCTTCGGCGATCACGAGCGTGTTGTGGAGCAGGTAATCCAGGTACGTGCTGGCCGGGCCGCCCGGCACGCTCAGGGAGCCGGTGTACAGCATGTTGAGCGTCGCGCCGGTCTCCTGCGCGATCTGGGCCGCCAGCACCGGGTTGACGGTTGTCTCGGCGAAGATGGCGGGCACACCCGCCGCGCGGATGGCCTCCACCAGGCGGACCAGGTCGGCCGCGCTCGGCTCGGCCAGCGTGCTGCCCCCCGGCAGGACGGTTCCCACCGTCTCAAAACCGAAGGCGCGGGCGAAGTAGTTGAAGGCGATGTGGTTGGTGACCAGCTTGCGGCTTTCGGCGGGGACGCTGTCCAGCATCGGCAGCAGCACATCCGTGACCAGCGCCTGCAGATCGGCCACATAAGCGGCGGCATTGGCCGCGTACGCATCCGCATGGTCGGGGTCAAGCGCGCTCAGGGTATCGCGGGCCATCAGCGCCCACAGCATCGCGTTGTAGGGGTCGGTCCACACGTGCGGATCGCACTGCCCGTGGGCGTGTTCGTCCGCCCCGGCATGATCCGCGCCACCGCACCCCAGGCTGTAGAGCATCCCCAGCGCCCCGGAATCCTCCCCGGTCGTCTCACGCCCGGTCAGGGGCGCCAGCTCGGCGTGGTGGGCCGCGCACTGCGCGGCAATCGCGGACTGCTCACCTTGCGCCGGAACGGCCTCCTCAGCATGCCCGGTCTCATCCGTGCCGGCTTCGCCAAAGGGCAGGATGTTCACGCACAGCGAGGCGGTGACGACGTTCAGCTCACCGGCGAGGCTTTCCAGTGCCGCATTCAGGTTTTCCTCGTAGTTGGCGCCGACCACGAACACGGCATCCGCGCCGGCCAGGGCCACCAGGTCCTGGGGCGTGGGCGTGTAGCTGTGCGGATCGGCGGCGAGCGGCATCAGGGCCGCGACGTCGGCCGCATCCCCGGCCACGTTGGCGATCACGTCCGCCAGGATGCTGCTGCTGGCGACGATGCGGGGGCGATCCTGGGCGGCGGCGGGCGCGGGCAGCGCGAGCAGCAGCGCGAGCAGGGCAATCATCAGGGTACGGGAGCGCATACCACCTTCTTCTGGTTGATGCTAATTGACAATGTTTTTCATTTAGAAAGTCTAGCAGTTTTGCCCGGCGTGTCAATGGTTGAGAGTAAGGCGAACCGCGAACCGCAGAAAAGCTTTCACCGCAAAGATCGCAAAAGTAGACCTTGAAAAGTATCTGGAAAAACAGTGGGCTGGAACTGACCAAAGCAGGTTATCTTCACTTACAAGTGCCGCCTGTTTTTCCAAAGACTTTCTACTTCCTACTAAAGCATACGTTCAATCAGTCTATTAACTAGCTGGCGTGAGTGAACTGCATATCAACTGGATTACAATACCTTGTCGCTCAGTTCCAAATCCAAAGCCGAAATCCCAAGGCTCGGCTGTCTGCAAAAAGGGCTCGCAGCCCGGCGCAGTCACTGAGATTTGAAGAGAGTCATTGACGGCCGCTGCATATTCGGTGCGAAACCAGCCTGCGTCATCCGTAACCACAGACAAATCGGGTATAGCGTCAGCGGCCTGCCCCCAGCAGAAGTCGCGGAGACCTAAGCTGCTAATATCCACTTGGGCTGATGGCACAGGCTCTGAATTCATCCTGAGCACGCGACCTTGGATCAACCATGCGTCGTTGCAGTCTGGCTGAGGGGCAAACCTTATTGCCACATATGCCAAAACAGCAAACAGAATAGCTAAGCCGATTGCTGTGCCTAAGCTAATGAGGGCGATCGTCTTCCATCTCTTGCGAAAATGGTTCATAACCGATGTCTCCAATAGAACGAATGATCCAGTTATCAGCTTGATCGGCATATTGACTTGAGACTATGCCTCTCGACGTTGTTATATTTTCAAATGACAGGCGTATACTACCGTCTGGTGCAATCTGATACGGAATTGAGCGTTCAATGATGTAGTCAAAATTAGAAAAAACCGAAAACGGATTCGCTGTGCCTTCTGCTTCCAGCAGATGGTAACTACCCGAGTATGTACCGAGAGGGTGATCTGGGGTTCCAAACACGGGGCCGCGATTACTCCCTGCGCTAGGATTCAGAAGATCGGCTACTCCCCCACGATTTACCGAGTCCGGTGGATAGGGGACCTCTATGAAACCCTCCGTCATTAGCTCTTCATCGCTTCTGAAAACCTGGAGTAATTCGTTAGTCTCGGGATTCAATTCTAGTGGGGGATGGTGACCTATACCTGGAATGTCAGACGAGAAGAGGCGAACGGTGCCAGTATTCGGATTTACAAGGATTCTTTCTCTACCCCAATAAAGAAGCAACTGCAAGAACGCAAAGTTGTTTCATATTTGTCTTTGCGTTCTCGTTTTTCCCTTTGCGACCTTTGCGGTGAAAGCTTTTTAGAGCGGTATTTCGGGATCGCCGGGGCTGTCCCGCCACAGGAGGTAACCGTGCCGGAGCAGTTTGCGGCGGCGATCCACGGCGAAGCCCTGCCCGGCGACCGCCTCCCCGCTGGCCGCGAACCACTGGCGCAGCCCGTACTCGCGGTACGCGATGGTCGCCCGCAGGGCGGCGTTCCAGGCGCTCATGAAGGCCGCGATCTTCTCCCCCGGGACCATGCGGTGGATGCAGTTCTTGGGCAGAATGGGCTGGAAGATTCCTGGCTCCAGGCCCAGCCGGAAGTTCGTGCCAAAGAGCAGCCCCTCGTAGACCAGCGCATCCCCCCGGCGGCGCAGCAGGTTGGCCGTCCAGACCCGCCCGAACGGGTCGGACGTGCCCTCCACCAGCAGGCCGCCCGGCAGCAGGCCGCGGCCCATCGCCGCCCACGCCTCCCAGACCTGCCACTCCTCATACTGGCGCAGGACATTGAAGGCCCGAATCAGGCGGGCTGACTCGCCCGGCTCCAGCGGCAGGTTGAACCCGCCTACCCTGAAGCGCGTCAGCGCGTCCGCATACGGCAGGGCGCGGGCCACATACTCCGGCGCGATCTCCACGCCCAGCACCCCCAGGCGCGGGTTGGCGCGCCGTAGACGGGCGGCGCTCTCCAGCGTGGTGAATGGCTCCGCGCCGAAGCCCAGGTCCACGAACAGCGCCCCGGCGAAGGGGCCGTCCGCCCGGCGCAGCAGAGCCGCTTCGGTCATCAGCAGGAAGGTATCCACGCGGCGCAGGCGATTGCGGGCGGTTTTGCCGCGGGTGCGCTGGCCCAGCGGGCGTCTGGAAGGCGGGCGGGTGGCGGGAGGCATGGTGCGGCGGGTGGGACTCAGGGTTTGCGGGCGATCGCGGCCTGGCATTCAGGACAGATGCCGGCGATCTCCAGCCAGTGGCCGGTGATCTGGTAGCCGGTGCTGGCCGTCACTTCCTCCAGGAAGGCGTGCAGGTCGCAGCCTTCGATCTCGATCACGCGGTTGCAGCGCTGGCAGACCACGTGATGGGTGTGGCCGGGCGTGGCCAGCGCGTAGCCATGGCAGTTCTCCAGCAGGTGCACCGGGCGGACCAGCTTCAGCTCAACCAGCAGCTCCAGGGTGCGGTAGACGGTCACCAGGCCGATGTCGGCGGCATGACCCTGGGCGGCGCTGTGCAGATCGGCAATCGACAGCGGCCGGGGGGCATCCGCCAGCGCCTGGATCACGGCTTCGCGCGCCCGGGTGAGCTTGTAACCGTTGTGGCGGAGTTGTTCGGCCAGAAAGTCCTTCGGGGTGTCGGTCATCGCCTGTGTCCTGATCGGTCCTGCCCGTCAGTATAGCGCATCCGTGCGCTCAGGGCAGCCAGGCGGGCAGGAAGGCATCCTCCGCCAGCAGCACGAGTGACTGATCGGCCAGGGTGTAGAGCCACACTTCCGGCGCGGCAGGAGCAGCGCCCACGCCCGCCGGCACGCGCAGGCGCTGGATGACCAGCCGCTCCCCGGCCGGGTCATAGGCGAACGCGCCGTGGGTGTAGGCGGCGTCCACCACCAGCGGCTTGGTATCGCCCGTCTCCGGGGAGAGCAGGTAGAGCTGGCGGCCGGGCGTGTAGCGGTCGTCCATATAGCGGCGGCTGACGACCAGCGTCGCCCCATCCGGCGACCAGATCGCGCGCTCGTCATCGGCGGGCGACTCCGGCGAGTTGATGGCCCGGATCGCACCGGTCGCCAGGTCCGCCACCCGCAGGTGGGTGTAGAACGCCGTTTCGGAGACAAAGTCGATATTGGGGTAGACCAGGCGCGCTCCATCCGGGGAGAACGCCCCGGTCGTGCTCTGCAGGGAAGCCAGGAAGCCCGTTTCGCCGCTGGCCGGGTTGTGGAGCAGGATCCCGCCTGCGCCCGCGTCGTAAGAGGCCAGCAGCGCCCCGTCTGGCGACCAGAGCGGCCCGTAGCTGTAGAGCGTTCCGTCCGGGAAGAGCGGCGCATCTGCCGGTGGATTGGACGCCAGGTCGATGATGCGGATGCGGGTCGGGCGGACGGCACCTGTTTCGGCCGGGTCGAGCGGCGTGCGCTCGTAAGCGAGCCGCGTCCCGTCCGGGTGCCAGGCGGGGGCGGTGCACTCGGCCTCCGGGCAGGCGGCCAGGGTTATCACTTCGCCAGAAGCCAGGTCGAGCAGTCTGAGGTCGGCCCCGCCCGTAGCGTTCATCTCGCTGA
>CAZGYW010000165.1:4625-6383 GCA_964530495.1 uncultured Anaerolineae bacterium | reverse complement strand
CGCCGGAGTCAAAGCGGTAGGCGTCCGGGCTGGCCGGGGCGTCCGCATGCGCGCCCGGCGCGAAGAAAGCGCCCTGCGCGTCCTCGCCCTCCATGACTTCCATCGTGGGCGTCGGCAGGGCGGCTGCCACCGTCGTTGGCGCGGAGTCGGTCGGCACTTCACCACCCGGTTGCGCCTCACCGGGCACGGTCGGCGTGGCCGGGGAAGCCGCCGGGCTGCACCCCGCGGCCAGCGCCAGCACCAGGCCACACACCAGCAAGAGTCTGTTTCGCATCACTACCACCTCAATTCCGGGCGGAGTCGCGCCGCCGCTCCTCGGATGTCTGTGATTCTAGCTTCTAGCTCATGGCTGTTAGCTGTTAGCTGTTAGCTTTTGGCTTTTGGCATTTAGCTAATTGCTAATCGCTGATAGCTAATCGCTATTGAAGATGCCTCCCCCGCGCGATGTTGACCACGTCCGCCAGGATGCCGAACGCCGTGGTATCCGGGGAGCTGTCGCCCTCGATGATCGTCAACTCGGTCAGCGTATCGGCCTCGAACGTCACCGCGCTGCTGGTGCGCATTACGTGGGCCAGCGGGTTATCCAGCGGCAGCGCGACCGGAGCGACCTTCGCCCGCACCGCGTCGCCCTCGCGCCACGCTTCGCACAGCAGCTTGATGCGCCTGCCATCCCGGATCGCCGTCTGGGCCTGGGCGATCGTCACCCCGGCAATGCCGGTGCGATCCACATCCGCGGGACGCAGGTCGGCGCCCATGTGGACGTTGGCCAGCACCACAATCTTGAGCGCGCTGTCCCAACCGTCGATGTCGTTGGTCGGGTCAGACTCGGCCAGCCCGGCATCCTGCATCTCTTTGAGCGCCACAGCGAAAGCAACGCCCTGCTCCAGCCGGGTCAGGATGCTGTTGGTGGTGCTGTTCAGCACGCCCCGGATACGCTTCACGGTGGAGACCGGCAGCGCCTCCCGCCCGAAGGCGTGTACCGGCCCGCCGTCCATCACCGTGCTCTCAAAAAAGAACCCAACGCCCTTTTGCTTCGCCAGGTCGCGCAGCTCGCGGTAGGCGTAGGCCAGCGGCCCTTTGTTGGCGGTGACGACATGCAACCCCCGCCCCAGCGCGGCGCGGACAAGATCGGTGGCGGGCTGGCCGGTCTGCGGGTTCATCCACGTCGATTCGACGACCAGCCCGGCCGGGACCGCCGCCACGAACGCCAGCGTATCGGCCAGCGGCGCGCCGGTGTGGAGCGAGTCCAGTGAGCCGCCACCGGCCACAACCTCCAGCGCCCGCCGCAGGTCGATGCCTGCCGGATCGATGCAGCGCCCGTGGCTGTTGGTGCTGATGCCCACCACGGTCAGGGTCAGGTCATGCTCGCTCTTGAGCGCGTCCGCCTTGCGCAGCATCAGGCGGGCCAGCGCCCGGTTGACGTTTCCAAAACCCAGCAACGCGATTTTGAGTTCCATCCACACCCTCTCCATGAACAGCAGCCAACCGGCCGGAATGTCGGGCAATAGCGGTCTAACACGCGGGGAGCCTGCGCCCTCCGCTGGTCGCGTATTGTACCCGCAAACCCCCGGTGGGCTATAATGACCCACGAGGCAAGTGGCAGAGAGGCAAGTGGCAAGATAGGAACGCAAGGGCCGGTAGGGGCGAGTCATGACTCGCCCGGGTGGGTGCAGTTCTGATCCGTGCTGATCCGCTTGATCCGAGCGATCCGTGTTGAGTGCCTTTCGTCTTTGTCTTTGAACTGATTGCTGACCGCTG
>CAZGYW010000165.1:0-4525 GCA_964530495.1 uncultured Anaerolineae bacterium | reverse complement strand
GCGATCCGTGTTGAGTGCCTTTCGTCTTTGTCTTTGAACTGATTGCTGACCGCTGATCGCTGAAAGCTGCTACGCCATGCCCGATCCCCTGTGGCTTGAGTGGGCCAACCGTCTACGCGCCATCGCGGCGGCGGGCCGCACCTATTCCCGCGATCCCTACGACCGCGAGCGCTTCGACCAGGTGGCCGCGCTGGCCGCCGAGATTCTTGCGCGCTACACCGACGCCGATTTTGAGACGCTCGCCGAGCTGATCGACGGTGACTTCGGTTACCCCACGCCCAAGGTCGATGTGCGCGGCGCGATCTTCCGCGACGGCCAGATCCTGCTGGTGCGGGAAACCGCCGATGGCGGCCGCTGGACGCTGCCCGGCGGTTGGGCAGACATCTACGACTCGCCGAGCGAGGCGGTGGAGCGCGAAATCCGCGAGGAGTCCGGGTATGAGGCGCGCGCCGTCAGGCTGCTGGCCGTCTACGACCGCCAGAAGTGGCCGCACCCGCCGCACCCCAACTACACCTACAAGCTGTTCTTCCTGTGCGAGATCACGGGCGGCGCGCCCGCGACCAGCCTGGAAACGGGCGGCGTGGGCTGGTTCGGGCCGGATGCGCTGCCGGAGCTGTCAACCGGCCGCATCCTGCCGGAGCAGATCGCCCGCCTGTTTGAGCACCTGCGCCATCCTGAATGGCCCACGGACTTTGACTGAGAGAGACTGGTTATGGATCACGACCGTTACCTGGGACAGCAGATCGACGACTACCGGCTGGAGGCGCTGCTGGGCCGGGGCAGCATGGCCCGCACCTACCTGGCAACCGACCTGACCCACAACCGCCAGGTGGCGCTCAAACTCATGAATGCCGGCCAGATAGGGGAGGCCGACGCGCAGGCCCGCTTCCGGCAGGAAGCGCGGGCCATCGCCCTGCTTGATCACCCGCATATCGTCCGGTTCTATGCCTCCGGCCAGGCTGACGAGACGCTGTACATCGCCATGGAAGTCATCACCGGCGACAGCCTGGCTGCGGTCCTCCAGCACTGCCAGGCGGAAGGCCGCTACCTGCCGGCCGCGCGCATCCTGCGCGTCATCCGCCAGATCGGCAGCGCGCTGGACTACGCGCACACGCAGGGCATCATCCACCGCGATGTCAAACCGCAGAACATCCTGCTGGAGCCTTCCGGCCGCGCCGTCCTGACCGACTTCGGCCTGGCGCTGATCGTCGCCGAAGGCACGCGCGGCACCGCGCTCGGCACGCCCCACTACCTCCCACCGGAGCAGGCCCGCTCCTCCGCCAGCGCCGTGCCCCGGAGCGATCTCTACTCCCTGGGCGTGATCCTGTACGAGATGCTCACCAACGTCCGCCCGTTCGAGAGCAGGAATGCCATTGAGGTGGCCATCATGCACATCAGCCAGGCGCCCCGCCCGCCCTCCACGCACCGGCCCGCCATCCGCCCGGCGCTGGACGGCGTAGTCCTGCGGGCGCTGGCCAAGAAGCCGGAGGAGCGCTTCCCCACCGGCGCGGCACTGGCTGACGCCCTGGCCGCCGCCCTGCCCGGCGCTGACGCCTCCTCAGCTTGAACCGCCAGGACGCCAAAGACGCCAAGGAGACATTCTCTTTCTTCTGGCCAGGTGTGACGGGATACACTTCACATAGAAATGGCTCAGGGTCAATTCACGATCTTGTTTTTCCTGGCGTCATGGCGGTTCGCTCTGTCTTGAGCGCCTGCCCTTCAGTTTGCATAAAACTCAGGTAGAATGGGAGCCATGAACGAAAAAACCTACGACGTCCTTGAACTCCCCAAAATCCTGGAGAAGCTGGCCGGGTATACCGATTTCAGCGGCGGGCATGACCTGGCGCTGGCCCTGCGGCCCACGCCCTACCTGGACGAGGCGCTGGAGCGCCAGCAGGAGACGACCGAAGCGCGCCTGCTCTTTGAAGAGAAAAGCGGCCTCTCCCTGGGCGGCGTGTTTGACGTGCGCGCCCCGGTACGCGCCGCCCGGCGCGGCGTGATCATCGAGCCGCCCACGCTGCTGGACATCCTCAGCACCCTGCGCCGCGCCACCACCCTGCGCCGCATCCTCACGCGGCTGCGCGGCCAGGCGCCCGCCCTGGCCCGCATCGCGGACCTGATCGAAGAGTGCGCCGGCATCCAGGAAGAGATCGCCCGCATCATCAACGACCGCGGCGAGATCAGCGATAACGCCAGCCCGCGCCTGGCCATCATCCGGCGCGACCTGAAGATCGCCCTGGACCGCCTGCAGAGCAAGCTGCAGAACATCGTCAGCAACCCGAATTCGGCCAAGTACCTGCAGGAATCGCTGATCACCCAGCGCAACGGGCGCTACGTGATCCCGCTCCGGGCGGAATTCAAGGGGCGCATCAAGGGCATCGTGCATGACCAGTCGGCCAGCGGGGCCACGCTGTGGATCGAGCCGCTGGCGACTGTGGAGTACAACAACACCTGGCGCGAGCTGCAAATCCAGGAGCAGGACGAGATCCGGCGCATCCTGACCGAGCTGACCAACCGCATCGGCAACGAGTCGGACTTCATCATCCGCACCGTTGAAATCCTGACCAGACTCGACCTGATCTTCGCCCGCGCCCGCTACGCGGAAGCGATCGAGGCGACACCGCCCAAACTGGTCCCCTTCCGCAACGTGCCGGAGAAGGACGGGCTGCGCCACCCCGGCAGCACGCTCACCCTGCCGGACGCGCGCCATCCCCTCCTGCCGGCGGAGACGGTCGTGCCCATCGACGTGTACCTGGACGACGAGACCTACGTGCTGGTCATCACCGGGCCGAACACCGGCGGCAAGACGGTCGCGCTCAAGACCGTCGGCCTGCTGACCCTGATGGCCCAGTGCGGCCTGCACCTGCCCACCCGCGAGGGCGCGGAGTTGAGCGTATTCTCCGGCATCTACGCCGACATTGGCGACGAGCAGAGCATTGAGCAGTCGCTGAGCACGTTCAGCGCCCACATGACCAACACGATCCGCATCCTGAACGCGTGCGATGAGCGTTCGCTCGTGATCCTGGACGAGGTCGGCGCAGGAACCGACCCGGCGGAAGGCGCGGCGCTGGCGCGCGCCATCCTCGCTGATCTGCTGCGCAAGCGCGCCACCACGCTCGTCACCACCCACCACCCGGAACTCAAGGTGTGGAGCCACGAGGAGCCGGGCGTCCGCAACGCTTCCGTGGTCTTTGACCTGGAGACGCTGGCCCCCACCTACCAGCTCGTGATCGGCCTGCCGGGGCGCTCCAACGCGCTGGCCATCGCCAGCCGGCTGGGCATGAACCCGGCCATCATCGAAGAAGCGCGGGGCATGATCACGACCGAGGCGATGGTCACCGACGACCTGCTGGACGAGATTCACCGCACCCGCGACGAAATCCGGCACGAAAAAGCCGCGGCGGCCGCCGTCCGCAAGGAAGCGGAGGACGTCCGGCGCGCGCTGCAGGCCCGCCTGGACAGCATCGAGGATGAGCGCCGCGACCTGCTGCAGGAGGCGCGGGCGGAGATCAAGGACGAGGTGGCCGGGCTGCAGATGGAAGTGCGCCGCCTGCGCCAGCGCCTGCAATCCGCCGCCCAGCCGCTGGACATAATCCGCGAGGTCGAGCAGGACCTGACCGCCCTGGACCGCGAGGTGGACGAGCCGGTCATGAACGTGATCGAGCAGCCGGTGGACGGGCTGGAGGAGCGCCCGCTGCGCCTGGGCGACCCGGTGTGGGTGCACACCCTCGCCACTGAAGGCGTGGTCATGGAACTGGGCAAGGTCGATGCCGAGGTTCAAATCGGGCGGCTGCGGCTGCGCGCCAAGCTGGACGACCTCACGTATCGTTCGCGCAGCGAGCGCAAGGCCGGGGGCGAGCCGCCTCCGCTGCCATCCTCGGCGGCAAAACGCAAGGCTGACCCGCGCGTGGTGGAGAAGCCGAGATCGCCGGGGCTGGAGCTTGACCTGCGCGGCGCCCGGATTGAGGACGCCCTGCCCCGCCTGGAGGACTACCTGGACGCGGCCTACATGGCCGGGCTGCCGTTCGTGCGCATCATCCACGGCAAGGGCACCGGCGCGCTGCGCAAGGCTGTGCAGGACATGCTGGGCAACTTCCCGCTGGCCAAACGCTGGGAGACGGGCCGCCCCAGCGAGGGCGGCGACGGCGTGACCGTCGTCTTCCTGGCCCAGCATCAATAGCGGTCAGCGATCAGCTTTCAGCAATCAGCAGTCAGCCAGAAGCAAAAACACAGGCTGGCGATCAGACTGCACGCCGCAAGCGGTCAATGACACTGGTAACACCACACTCATCGTCAAACGAGACTGGGCGCGCATCCAGCGTGTACGGGCGGCTCGCGAGCCGCCCGTACAAATGTTCTGATTACCCATACACTAACCGGACTCAAGCCGAAAGCTGACCGCCCGCGGTCGGGTCGCAGGCCCGTAAGCTGATCGCTGATTACTGACCGCTTGCGGCCGGACTGCACGCTCGAAAGCGGTTTGTTTCCTGGCTGAAAGCTGATTGCTGACCGCTGATTGCTAATC
>CAZGYW010000164.1:0-6395 GCA_964530495.1 uncultured Anaerolineae bacterium | reverse complement strand
ACGTGGTTCAGTACATTGACTCGGTTACACCCGCCGAGGTCACGGCTTTGGTCGAGGAGTATGCGGCCTCGTACACAATGGCGCCCGATCTGCTACCCGGCGGCGCCGTGCACCAGGCAGTGCGGGACGCGGCCCAGATCGAGATCGGGCTGCGCCGCTTCCTGCAGGAAGGCGGCTTCACAGCCTTCACCGATACGTTCGAGAACCTGCATGGCCTCAAGCAGCTGCCCGGCATCGCCGTCCAGCGCCTGATGGCGGACGGCTACGGCTTCGGCGCGGAAGGCGACTGGAAGACCGCCGCGCTGGTCCGGTCAATGAAGGTCATGGCCGCCGGCCTGCCGGGCGGCACCTCCTTCATGGAGGACTACACCTACCACCTCAACCCGGACGGCATGCGGGTACTCGGCGCGCACATGCTGGAGATCTGCCCCAGCATCGCCCGCGGCAAGCCCGGTCTGGAAGTCCACCCGCTGGGCATCGGCGGCAAGGAAGACCCGGCCCGCCTGGTCTTCGACGGGCAGACCGGCCCCGCCGTCAACGTCTCGATTGTGGATATGGGCAACCGCTTCCGCATGATCGTCAACACGCTGGACGTGGTGGAACCGAACGCCCCGATGCCGAAGCTGCCCGTGGCCCGCGCCCTGTGGCGGCCGCATCCCAGTGTGAAGGTGGCGGCGGCAGCGTGGATCTACGCCGGCGGCGCGCACCATACCGGCTTCAGCCTGGCCCTCAACGTTGAGCACATGCTCGACCTGGCTGAGATGGCCGGGGTCGAGTTCCTGCTCATCGACGAAAAGACCGACCTGCGGGCCTTCAAGAACGAAATCCGCTGGAACGAGGCGGCCTACCGGCTGGGCAAGTAAGGCCCGGCCCTCACGAGCAAACCGGCAGGGGCATGCGGAGGCACGCCCCTTTTCCTTGTAACGGACTGTGAATTGCTGCGAAGGAGCGTGCCATGAATCGCCTGGTAATCAATGCCGACCTGGGCCAGCAGAAGATCGACCGCCACATCTACGGGCATTTTGCCGAGCACCTGGGCGGCTGCATCTATGACGGCATCTGGGTCGGGGAGGACTCGCCGATCCCCAACACGCGGGGCATCCGCACGGACATCGTGGAGGCCCTGCGCGCCGTGAACATCCCCAACCTGCGCTGGCCGGGCGGCTGCTTCGCGGACGCCTACCACTGGCAGGACGGCATCGGCCCGAAGGAAGGGCGCCCGCGCCGCATCAACTTCCACTGGGGCGACGTGATCGAGAATAACCACTTCGGCACGCACGAATTCCTGGACCTGTGCGCGCAACTGGGGGCCGAACCGTACATCTGCGGCAACGTGGGCAGCGGCACCCCACAGGAAATGAGCGAGTGGATCGAGTACCTGACTTTCGCCGGGGACAGCACGCTGGCCGCCCAGCGCCGCGCCAATGGCCGGGAAGAACCCTGGAAGATCAAGTTCTGGGGCATTGGCAACGAAAACTGGGGCTGCGGCGGCTTCATGAAGCCGGAGCGCTACGTTGACCTCTACCGCCAGTTCCAGGTCTACACCCGCAGCTACAGCGGTAACCCGCTGATGAAGATCGCCAGCGGCATGGGCGGCCCGATCATCGAGGGCACCGAGCTGCTGATGCGCGACGTGTTCAAGGCCGGCGGACCGCGCGCGATCGACGCCCTGAGCCTGCACTACTACGTGTACGTGCGGGAAACGGACTTCTCCGATACCGAGTTTGGCGAGCGCGAGTGGGCCATCATCCTCAAGAAGGCGCTGGAGATCGAGGACTATATCAAGCAGCACATCGCCATCATGGACTACTACGATCCCGGTAAGCATGTTGGCCTGATCGTGGACGAGTGGGGGACGTGGTACCCGCCGCGGCCGGGGCATAACCCCGCCTTCCTGTACCAGCAGAACACCCTGCGCGACGCGCTGGTGGCCGGCCTGACGCTGCACATCTTCCACGAGCACGCGGAGCGCGTCCGGATGGCGAACCTGGCCCAGACGGTCAACGTCCTGCAGGCCATGATCCTGACCGAGGGCGAGAAGATGCTGCTGACGCCCACCTACCATGTCTTCGAGATGTTCAAGGGCCATCAGGACGCCACCCGCCTGCCGCTGGACCTGACCTGCGGCGAGTACACGGTCGGGGACATCACCCTGCCCGCGATCAGCGCCTCCGCCTCGCGCGCCGATTCGGGCGAGATCCTGCTGACGCTGTGCAACCTGGACCCCAACGCCACGCAGACAATCGCGGGCGAGCTGCGCGGGCTGGCGGGTGGCACGCTCAGCGGGCGCATCCTGACCGCCGAGGCGCTGACCGCCCACAACACGTTCGAGCATCCGGACGCGGTGCGCCCGGCCGCGTTCAACGGCGCGCAGCTTGCGGACGGCAGGCTGACCATCGAGCTGCCCGCCAGATCCGTCGTGGCGCTGACGATCAAGTAGGCGCCGCCGCGCGTTTCAACGACAAGGCCCGGAGTCTCCCGGGCCTTTTTCGTGAGTGGATGGGGCCGACCCGCCCCGCGCAGATCGGGGCGCCAGGCGCTACAGATTGCGCTGGAAGAACAGGATGGTGCGCAGCATGGCATCCTCAAAGTACGGCGACGAGATGTTGTGTCCCCCGCCCTCGTACTCGTAGAACTCGTAGGACTTGCCCGCGGCCGCCAGCACGTTCATCAGATCATACGAGTAGTTGATGCTCACCACGTCGTCGTTGGCGGCATGGTGAATCTGGACCGGGGCGGCCAGGAGGTCGATGTTGGCGGTCAGGGACACGGCCTGCCAGAACGGCACGGTCGTATCCGGGCGGCCGTAGGCGTCAAACAGCGCGCGGGAGCGCCGGAAGCCCGGCGACTGCTCCAGCACGGTGCGCGTGGCGGACGGATCGCTGATCGAGTAGCTGGAGAAGTCGTCATAGCTGTAGACCGCGCCCGCCCAGATCACGCCGGCTTTCACATCCGGCTCGATCAGCATGGCGCGCAGCACCAGGTTGCCGGCCATGCTGTGCCCCCACATCCCGATGCCCTGCGGATCGATCCAGGGCAGGGTTTGCAGGCTCTTGAGGGCGGCGATCGCGTCGATCGTGTAGTTGGGGGAGAAGTACGAGCCGCCCGATTCGCCCTCCGAGTTGCCGTGCCCGCGCAGGTCGATCTTGAAGACCACAAACCCGGCGCGCGCCAGCGCATCCACATAGGCCACGTAGCGTTCGGTGGTCACATACGTATCCGGCGGGATGAAGCCGTGGTTGAAGACGATGGCCTTGAAGCCGCCGAACGGCGCAGGGCCGAAGGGCACGGTCAGCAGGCCGTAGAGCTTGTTGCCCTCGGAGACGTAGCTGGCGATGTACTGGTGATAGTTGGCCCCGTCGGCCAGCGTTTCTTCGAGCGTGATCTCGCTGCCCGCGATCTCGCGCTCCAGCAGGGCGGCGATGGTCAGCTCCGCGCCGACCTCGAAGACGGGTGGGTCATCCTGCGCCAGCAGCAGACCGGCCGGGTTCAGCCCGGCGAGCAGCAGGACGAGCAGCAGGATCGCGCCGCGGGCGAGGATTGTGCGGGATGAGAGTGCCATAGCGTTCTGCCTTCCAGTAAACGTGTAGCCTGCCAACATCACGAGTATACAGGCGCTGTCCGGCACGGGCAGCGATTCTCATCCACTTTTCATCGTCAGACCGGAGCGAACCACCCGCCCGCGCTGATTGTTCACAGGCCCGATCGCGTGTATGATCGGAAATGTACGTAACGACTTGCTCCGCAGTGCATACGACCTTTCAGCCCGCCGCGACTGCCCCACAACCGGCCGGCTGGTTTTGCCTGCCGCCCGCCACTGCGCCCTGCCCTGATAGTGAGGAGTCAGCAACTGATGACCAATCCAAAGTCCGATTACCCGTTCCAGCCCGTGCCGTTCACGGCGGTCAGCATCCAGGACGCGTTCTGGCTGCCGCGCATCGAAACCAACCGGGACGTGACCATCCCCTATGATTTCCAGAAGTGCGAGGAAACCGGCCGCATTGACAACTTCCTCAAGGCCGCCGGCAAGCTGGATGGGCCGCACACCGGCCTGCAGTTCAACGACTCGGACGTATTCAAGATCATCGAGGGCGCGGCCTATGCCCTGCAGGTGGAACGCGACCCCGTGCTGGAAGCCTACATTGATGACATCATCGTCAAGATCGGCGCGGCGCAGGAACCGGACGGCTATATTTACACCGCCCGCACGATCGACCCCGCCCATCCCCACCCGGAAGCCGGGCCGGAGCGCTGGTCCAGCCTGACGATGAGCCACGAGCTCTACAACCTGGGCCACATGTACGAGGGCGCGGTCGCCTACTACCAGGCCACCGGCAAGCGCGCCTTCCTGGACATCGCCCTCAAGAGCGCCGACCTGATCGGCGACGTCTTTGGGCCGGACGCCCTGCACGCCGTCCCCGGCCACCAGGAAGTTGAGCTGGGCCTGGTAAAGCTGTACCGCGTCACCGGGGAGGAGAAGTACCTCGCCCTGGCGAAGTTCTTCCTGGACGAGCGCGGGCGGCCGCACGGGCGGGCGCTGATGCAGGCCGCGGACAATGTGGGCTACATGCAGGATCACATCCCGGTCGTCGAGCAGCGGGAAGCGGTCGGCCACTCGGTGCGGGCCGTGTACATGTACTCCGCCATGGCGGACGTGGCCGGGCTGACCGGCGACCAGGACTACATCACCGCGATCAAGGACATCTGGGAGAACGTCGTCAACAAGAAGATGGCGCTGACCGGCGGGCTGGGCGCGCGCCACACCGGCGAGGCCTTCGGCGAGAACTACGAGCTGCCCAACCTCACCGCCTACAACGAGACCTGCGCCGCCATCGGCAGCATCTTCTGGAATTTCCGCCTGTTCCTGCTGGAAGGCAAAGCGCAGTATTTCGACATCGTGGAGCGGACGCTCTATAACGGCTTCCTGTCCGGCATTTCGATGGAAGGCAACACGTTCTTCTACGTGAACCCGCTGGAGGCGGATACACAGTATCGCTTCAACAGCGACAGCACGCTGGAGCGCCAGCCGTGGTTCAACTGCTCGTGCTGCCCGACCAATGTCGTCCGGCTGCTGCCCTCCCTGCCCGGCTACATCTACGCCGTGCGGGATGACCGGCTGTACGTCAACCTGTACATCGGCAGCCAGACGACGGTGAAGGTTGGCGGGACGGACGTTCACCTGGCGCTGGATACCCGTTACCCCTGGGACGGCGCGGTCACGCTGCGCGTCGACCCGGCGCAGGCCGCGCGTTTCATGCTCTCGCTGCGTGTCCCCGGCTGGGTGACCGGCCAGCCCGCGCCCGGCGACCTGTACCACTACGTGGACGCCACGCCCGGTACGGTAACGCTGCACGTCAACGGGGAGGCGTTCGCCCAGCCGGTCAAGGACGGCTACCTCAACATCGACCGCCAGTGGAAAGCCGGGGACGTGGTGGCGATCGAGTTCCCGATGCCGATCCGGCGCGTGGTGGCCAACCCCGCGGCAGATGATCTCAAAGGCAAGGTCGCCCTGGAGCGCGGCCCGCTGGTCTACGCCGCGGAAGGCATCGACAACAGCGGCCACGCCCTGAGCATCACCCTGCCGGACGGGCTGGCCCTCACCGCCGAGCAGCGCCCCGACCTGTTGAACGGCGTCACCGTGATCCGCGGGGATGGCTTCCTGGCAATTCCCTACTACGCCTGGGGGCACCGCGGCATTCACGAGATGGCGGTCTGGTTCAAGCGGGCCTAGTTCGCAGGCGCCGCCGGCTGGCACGATGGCTGGCTGGCGGCACAAGTGAAAGGATGACCACTCATGCCCCAACACTACACCCGCCGCCGCTTCCTGGGTTCCAGCCTGGCGCTCGGCGCCGGCCTGGGACTGGGCCTGACCAACCCGGCGCGCCTGGCCAGCGCCCTGCAGGGAGGAACCACCATGCCGCTTGAGCTGACGGGCAATATCCAGGGCGTCCACGACCCGGTGATCATCAAGGCCGGCGACCTGTACTACCTGTTCTGCACCGGCCAGGGCATCGACGTTCGCAAGTCCACCGACCTGGTAACCTGGCGGGTGGCGCGCCCGGCAACGGTCTTCGGCTCCGTGCCCCGATGGGCGCAGGAGTTGATCCCCGGGGCCGTCAACCTCTGGGCGCCGGATATCTCGTTCTTCAACAACAAATACCACCTGTACTACTCGATCTCCACCTTCGGCAGCAATCGCTCGGCGATCGCCCTGGCGACCAACGCGACCCTTGACCGTGAAGCCGAAGGCTGGGGCTGGGAGAATCACGGCGCGGTGATCGAATCGACTGAGGCGAAGAACTACAACTGCATCGATCCCAACATCATCCTGGATGAGGAAGGCGTGCCGTGGCTGTCGTTCGGCAGCTTCTGGTCCGGGATCAAGATGCGCCGCC
>CAZGYW010000163.1:0-6412 GCA_964530495.1 uncultured Anaerolineae bacterium | reverse complement strand
GATGGAATCTCGTGACTGGAGTTCAGACGTGTGCTCTTCCGATCTTTCGCCTCCGGGACTTCACGGCGGACGTGATCCAGCCGGGCGCGCATCTTGCGGTCGAGCGAGATCAGCGGGTCGGGCCGGGTGGAGAGGCTGATCTGGACGGCCAGGCTCAGGCCCGGATTGCCGTACTTCCCGGCCAGCGTGTTGATCTCGTGCATGTTATAGACGGTCGTATCCACCGCGAACTGGTCACGCGCGGTGATCATCGACTGCTGGATGCGCGGCGTGATCACGATCCGCTGCAGGATGTCCTGGTAGGCCACCGCCTCCCGCAGCAGGCGCTCGCTGGCACGGTTGGCCTGGATGGCGGGGATCAGGGTGTAGAGCTGCTTGCGAAGCTGCTTATTCAGCGCGAAATAGTATTCGAGCGTGGTGCGCCGTTCCTCGCGCAGCTCCCGCATCTTCTGCTCGTAGCGGTCGTTGTGCTGCCACAGCACCTTCGCCGGGTCGCGGCGCAGGTGCCAGCGCGTGGCCAGCCGCTGCAGCGGCGTCGCGTCCAGGGAGAAGGGCAGGATGCCCCGGTAGCGCCGTTCCAGCTGGTGCGTGAGCTGCGTGATCTCGGCCAGCAGCCGGGTGAAGCGCTGGTTGCGCTGAGCCAGCCGGTCAAGCTCATCCAGCAGCTCCGGGCTGACCTCGACCTCGCGGTCGGCCTGGCGCAGCAGGCCCAGGATGTGGGCCATGCGCCGCACATTCTCCATGACCACTGCCGCGGCGAGCTGGTGCCCCTGCCCGGAGGGCCGGTTGCTGCCGTCCCAGTCGCTCCAGAAGGACAGGAAAGGCGTCAGGGTGGTAGCCGAAAACAGGCGCGTGTACTGCTCGCTCGCGGTCAGCGCCGCCAGGTCCAGCAGGATTTCGTCCGGCTCCTGCCGGGAGGTGATGGAGACGTTCAGGCCCAGGTATTCGCCATAGAGCTCGCCCGCCGCCTTCTCGATCAGGGCTGGGGCGACCGGCTGCCCGCCGACCACGGCGTTCACGATTGAATCCAGGGCCAACTCCGCCTGGAGCGAATACATCTGGGTGGGGTGGACGGTGCGGTCATACGCGCGCCGCCGGAACGCCTCCTGGCGGCGGGAGAGAGAATCCTTGAAGAATTCGCGCTGCAGCCGTTCGACCAGCCACTTACCACCGTCGCCCAGCGCCTGGCGGGTCAGCTCATCACTGATCAGCGCGCGGTCGAGCAGCCGGGTGCGGAACACGTCCAGCCGCGCCGGGGCGTAGTCATGCATGAACGCCTGCCACGCCGCTGCCTCATCCGGCAGGGAGATGGCGGCCGCCCGGCGGCTGGCGCGCAGCCGCGCGCACTGCTCCAGCAGGCGCTCCTGAACGGAGTCCATGGCGTGGGCCAGCTCCGCCGACCGATCCCCGGCGCCGACCGGCACCCGGAAGGCCAGCGCCCGGCGGTTGTAGCGGGCGTCTTCCGTGGCGATCAGGCGGTTGAGGTCGATCAGCAGGCGGCGCGTTTTGGCCAGCAGCACCGGGGCGCCATCCACGCCGCCCAGCGTCAGGCGGAAGGTCGTCCGCCCGGTCTCGAAGCCCTTCTCCGTGCGGGCGAAGGTCGCCAGCGGCAGCAGCCCGATCCCGCGCCGCGCCAGCGAGGAAGACAGCCAGTCCAGCGAAAGCCCGGCGGGCAGCCGTTCGATGTGCAGCAGCGGGTACATGCTGCCGGTTGGCGGCGTGATGCTGAGCTGGAACGGGTTGCGGTCCGGCGGCAGGTTTTCCACGGCGGCCAGCAGGGCGCGCGTGCGGTCGGCGTAGATGGCGTTGCGCAGGTGCCAGTAGGTGCGCGCCGCCTGCACAGGGCCGCGGTAGAACAGGTACGTGATGAAGATCGCGGCGATGTTCGGCTGGATGCAGGCGTTGACTTCCGCGAAGCGCGCGCGCAGCGCCCGGTCGCGGATCTCCACCACGGAGAGCCGCGCCCCGGCCAGGCAGTCCGTCTTGGACATCGAATGGACGGTGAGCACCCGGTCAGCGTGGTATTCGGCGGCCAGCCCCAGGCGCACCAGATCGGCCGCGATCTGGCGCACCGTCTTGATCTCTGGCAGGTCATCGACCGGGGCCACGTTCTGGTAGGCCAGGTCGTCGATGACGTACACGCCGCGTTCCAGGCAGTACGCGATCAGGCGGCGCAGCGCCTCCTCCTCAAAGACCCGACCGGTGGCGTTGTGCGGGTTGTTGATGGCCACCGCGCCGCGCGCCGGCCAGGTGGGATCGCGGCGGCACAGATCTTCCACCTTCGCGATCATCGCTTCGGCATCAAGCGCCAGGGCTTCCGTCAGCGGGACGGCGTGCACCCGCGGGAAGCACTGCTCGTAGGACCAGCTCAGGTCGGGGATGACGACTTCCGTGATCCCGCAGTGAAAACCCAGGATGCCCAGCGCGGTGCGGGAGGAGCCGCTGGCGACCAGGCAGGCTTCCGGGTCGTACTGCGGCTGGTGCTTCACAAAGGCGCTCAGGAAGCTGCGCTCGAGCGCCTGGAGCGTCTCCGGCCGGTCGATGGTGGCGATCAGCAGCTCAAGCAGCTCGCGGGCCTCCACGCCCGCCAATTCGTCCAGGATGTGCTTCCGCCAGGCGCGCTCAATCCGCCGGGCGAACAGCCCGGTTCGCGCTTCCAGCGCCTGCAGGGTGTGATCCAGCGTCTCCGCATGGTCGCTGAGCAGCGTCTCCAGGTGCTGCCCGGCCTGCCCGGTCAGGTGCGGGAGCGCGGTTTCCGTGATGCCGCCCGGTACCAGCCCGTCAAAGGCCAGCCGGGTGCCGGGCATGGCGGATGGCGCCTCCCCCCCGGAGTCGGCCAGCCCCCGGTCGAGGAGGTAGATCAGCAGCTCGATCTCGGAGGCAGAGGGCGTGCCCTTGAGGTTGAAGTGCACGTTTTCGATGGCGCTCAGGAAGTCAGCGTTGCCGGCCACGAATACCGTGGAGAGCAGGCCCAGCCGCGGGGAGAAGATCGCCGGGCTGAGGAGCCGGATCACGCGCTGCACCAGCTTGGACTCGCGGGCCAGCGAGAGGTGGTTGGGTGCGTCGTTGGCCTCCAGGAAGAAGAGCGGCCGGTCGATGCTCAGGGCGCGCAGGCGGCGGCGCGTCAGCTCGCCGGGGATGCTGCCCAGCACCAGGAAGGTCGGCGTACCTGGCTGCCCCGTCAGGAGGGCTTCGATCCGGTCGCAGGCTGCCCCCTCGTCGGTGGGCAGGTCTTCAAAGAGCAGGCCGGGAATGGTCTTCAGAACGGGCAGCAGATCGCAGCCGTAGCACAGGATGCGGGCGGGCAGGGTTTCCAGGCGGGTGGAGAGCGTGAACAGGATCACGCGCAGCGCCTCCGGCACCCCGCCGGAAGCCAGGATGATCTCGCGCCGGCCGGACTGCGCGCCGGTATCGTAGTGCAGCGCCTCCTGCTGGTCTTCCAGCCACGCGCTGAACGCCTTCAGCAGGGCGTGCGGGGCTTTGATGGCATAGCCGCCGCGCGGCATATAGGGCGCGCTCTTCTGAATGACGCGGATCAGGAAGTCCAGCGCGGGCCGGTCGGCCTCCTCCCAGCCCAGGTGCTCCAGGAGCGCCTCCGGATGGGCGTCGTTAAGCGCCTCCTGGCGGATGTCCAGGCCGAGGGCCGTGCGCAGGAACGCCGAGGACAGGCGTGGGTCCTGCAGCGGGTTGCCGATGTGGAAGTTGATGCGCTCCTCCGCCGGGACGGGGGCCGCCGCCGTCGCTTCGCTGACTTCGGAAACGCGCGCGGCCCGCACCGGCTTCAGGCGGAAGAGGGCCAGGGAATCGGACAGAGGGGACATGGGTTGGCGCTCGCTTTGCGCTGCGTCCGCAGGACCGGATCACTACCGCAGAGGGCTATGCCTCCTCGGTAGTGTCCTGCTCCCTGTGCAGCAGGTTGCGGAACAGCGTGAACAGCGCGGAGCCGTTGTCCAGATCCTGCGGCGTGAGGGAAACGACGGTCCGGGCGTTCTTGAGGCTCTGGCTGGCTTCCGCCAGGCGGGCGGCCTGCGGGGTCAGCATCAGCAGCTCCGGGCTGCCGCGCAGCACGTCCAGCTCCTCTTTTTCAAAGGCCAGGCGCATCCGGCTGCGGGCCAGCTCATCTTCGATCCGCCGGCGGGCCAGTTCGGCCTCGCTGCTGAACTGGGCTTTGCGCAGCTCGGCGCGCTTCAGCTCCAGGGCGTGCTCCATCTCCGCGATTTCCTCGTCGGCCTGGTAGCGCGCCCGGGCGGCCATCACCCGCGCCTGGTGGCTGAGCTGCTCCGTCTGCTCCAGCAGGCGCGCTTCCTCCTGCTGGGAGAGCGCCTCCGCGATCTTGGGATCGGTCGGGTCCAGCGACTGGACGGCCAGCGAGATCAGCTCCACGCCGAAGCGTTCCGCGATCAGGGCCTTGTTCTCGTTCAGGTGACTGATCAGGGCGGGCGAGGTAATGGCGGAAATTTCCGACTGCTCGGTGTACTCCTTGACCAGCCCCTGCAGCAGGATACGTACCTGGTCGACGGCATGCGCCACGGCGTCCGTGTCCCACCCGCCGACCCGGATCAGGGCCTGGATGTTCTCCACGGAGGGCGCGGCGGAGCCGATCAGCTTGACGCGCACCGTCAGGTTGCCCAGCGCGGCGGCCTCCACCGTAAGCTGGAGGGGGCAGGTGGTGCGCTTCAGCGGCAGACTGAAGTGGCGCGGGTAGAGCAGGCCGCTCCGCACCCCGATCTGCCCGTTCGACTCGTGCAGCACGATCACATCCGGCTGGCGCAGGCGCAGCTCGAACAGGGCCAGCGCCACAGCGCCCACGACAACAACAGCGATGAGTAGACCCGCGATGGCATCCATCTATTCAACCCTCCGGCAGCGGCATTCCGGCTGCCACCTGCTGTACTGAACTGACTGGCGGCTGTGACAAGCGTCAGAAACCGGGCAAGCATGCCCCGTTACATGCAATCATTGCGTCCTACTGGGATGATCGGGCGCCGGCGGCGGGCTGGAGCGGCGGGCCATCCGCCACACGATTCCGATGAAACGCCCGCGATTGTACCTGAAGCCAGGGAATCCGGCTTGTTCACTTTGCCCACGATCGGGCGGACACATATGCCAGCCGGAGGGCCGCTGGCCGGGAAGCGCGGGAGTGACTCCTGTTCGGCTGAAACCGGGCACGGGAGCGCACACCTGCCCTCACCCCCCGGCCCCTCTCCCGCCTGCGGCTGCGCCGCGGGGAGAGGGGGAAAACCGTCGAGCGTGGCGCGCTGCATTGCGCGCAGTCAATCCAAACCTCAACCGAGTCTGGCATACTACCGGGAAGCACGCCGGTTCGCAGGTGGAGCGGAAAAGAGTACAATGACCGGTCACAGTCTTCGCATCGCACGGGCACCATCGACGCAACCATCGCAGGGCGGGCAGGACACATGACGACCACACCCATCCCCACCGTTGCCGGGGTCGACAGGATCGCGGCGCTGGCCGACCCGGTGGTCCGCAATCTCCAGATCACCCAGTGTTACCACGAGCTTTCCGCCGCGCTGACGGCGCGCACCGGCCTGCACGCGAACTGGTGCACTTTCGCCGCGCGGGCCTCCAAACAGGCAGGCCAGACCATCCGCAAGGAGGATCTGGCCCGCATCCTGGAAGCGGTAGGCCCGCCGGCGCCGGGCGCCATGCTCGCCCTGCCGGAGCTGATGGCGTCTGCCGGGGTCTTCGGCGCGGCCCAGCCGGCGGAGGTTCAGGAGTCGCTGGCCGACGTGCTTAACCCGCTGGCGGCGCTCGACCGCGCCAGTGACGCCGTGGGACGCGGCAACCGGAAGGTGTTTGAGGAGATCGGGCGTGAGTTCGCGCGCTTCCTGGCCGACTGCGGAGAAGATCGGGCCTACGATGCCGCGCGGATCGCCGCCTTCTGCGCCGCGCTGCGCCCCGGCGAGCCGCCGGACGGGCAGCGGTACCTGCGCCAGGCCTTCGCCCGCTACTACCAGGCCTTTTTCGAGGATGACGCCAAAACCCGCGCCGAGCTGCTGCTGCTGGCCAATATCGAGATCGGCGTCCACGAGCAGACCCGGCTCCAGCCCGAAATCCGCGCGGCGCTGGACGCGGCCTTCATCGACCAGCGCCAGTTCCGGCTGCGCGTGATCAGGGCGCTCTTTCCCTACTGGGGCTGGCTGGCCCGGGTGCGCCTGATCCTGCTGTGGCTGTTCGACCGCCCGTGGCCCTTTGACGCGGCGCTCGCCATCCTGCTGGCGGAGGCCCGCCGCCAGGCGCGGCTTGTCATCACGGAATACGTGATGACGCTGGAACTCGCGCGCGGCCTGCGGCTGCGCCTGGGGGAGGACCTCCGCAGCGACTTTCCGGAGGCGCTCAGGCACCTCGTCCTGCCGGATCTGTGCGCCCTGCTCGCGCAGTTCGACCCGAC
>CAZGYW010000162.1:0-6486 GCA_964530495.1 uncultured Anaerolineae bacterium | reverse complement strand
GTAATAGAGCGCGCCCTCCCCCTCGCCCCGTGCCACCACAACCCGGTTCAGCTCATCCAGCAGCAGGTCCTTCACCGCAACCCGCACGACCTGGCCTTCCCGCACCGTCTCCGGAGTCACGGTGGTGCGCGCCAGCGCATCCCCGTTGACGGTTAGCGCATACTCGTAGTTACCCTTAAGCTCTCCGGTCAGCACCATCCAGTCAGTCAGTGCGATCACCGCCCACACGTTCTCCTGCGTGGTCTTCCAGTGGTCACCCTCGCGCGCCACCATCAGCCAGCGCACGGCGTTGGGCAGCAGCTCGCTATCCGGCGTCGCCCGCGTCAGCGCGGAGAGCGCCAGCGCCGTCGTCCGCGTGTCGCTGCTCCAGTTCCACCAGTCGTTTTCGCTCTCCTCCCAGTGCGCGCCCGTCGCGGAGAGGATCGCCGCCGTGGTCAGGTCGCTCGCCAGGTCCGCGATCGCGTCCTGCTCCGGGTAGAGTTCCTGGAAAGCCATCAGCAGGTAGGCCCGCGCCTGGTAAGACAGCTTGAGCCGGTAGTCGTGCAGCGCCAGAAGCTGATCCAGGCTGCCCTGCCCGTCCCGGGCCAGCACGTAGAAGTAGAACGCCTGCCGGTTGAGCCGCCACGGAGTCGTTTCGAGCTGCGGCCGGACGAAGTCCTGCTTGACGAAGTTCAGTGCCCGATCGATCATCGCCTGGTCAATCACCGTGAATCCGGCCTGTTTGGCCTCGATCAGCCCCAGGGCCGCATAAGCCGTGACCAGCGGGTTGCTCTCCATCTGCTCGAACCAGCCCCAGCCGCCATCCGGATTCTGCTGGGCCACCAGTTTGGCCAGCGCTTCATTCAGAGCGGTAACCAGATTAGCTTCCAGCACCGGATCCTGGATGCCCAGTTCACGCAGGGCGCGGTAAGTCACCACATTAGGCAGGAAGCGGCTCACCGTCTGCTCGATGCACTGGTGAGGGTAATTCTTCAGGTAGTCAAAGGTATCGGTCGCCGTCACCGCCAGCGACGGATCGAGCCGGATGGTCAGCTCACCCTGGCTGGCGTCCAGGCGCGGCGGGAGGCTGATCGCCTCCGTGCGGGCGCCCGCTTCGCGCAGCACTCCGGCCGTGCCAACCGTATCCGGAGCTGTGTAGCGGTACACCGGGATCGTGTTGTCCGGGCCGGTCGCGAGGGTGGGTTTCGTCGCGTCCTGGTAGCCATCCGCGCCGATGGCGATGAACGTCAGATCGACGTACTGCACATCCTGGGCCACCGCCAGCCATTCCACCCTGGCGCGCCCGCCGGACTCGATTGTGACCGTCTGGGTGGCGGGCGTTTCAAGGCTGACACCCGCTGCCTCCAGCGTCACGGTCACTTCCTGCGCAAACGCGGCATTGTTGTTGACCACCGCCGCGAGCTGCACCCGGTCATCCACCACGAAGAAGCGCGGTGCCACGGGCCGGATCAGCAGCGGAAGCGTCGCCATCACCTCGCGGGTCGCCTGCCCGACTTCAGTCGTTTTCGTCAGCGCGCGGGCATCCAGGCTCCACGTCGTCAGGTTGTCGGGCAGCATCACCGTCAGCGACGCGCGCCCATCAACCCCGGTCACCACATGCGCCGCCCACAACGGCGTCTGCTGGAAGTCCTCGCGGACAGTGACGCCCGGCGCGCCTTCATTGCTGCGGGCGCCCGCCGTCATGGTCGGCATCGCAGCCATCGGCGCCATGGCATCCGCGGCAAACAGCATGCCCTCCTGCGCCACCGCCATTTCGCGTTCCACGCCAACCGTCTCATCGGTCAACCGATCGAGCAGTGACGCAAGCGAGATTTCCGTGGCGACTTGGTCAGGCTGGAAACCATAGAAGGCATCGACCAGGCTGCCACTGTTCGGGGGCATCAGCGCCAGGATTGCCTTATCGGTCAGCGTGACACCAACTTCCGCCTGAACCGGTTCCCCGTTAGCCCCCACCGCCCGCACATCAAAGCTCACCGTGTCGCGCGGCTGGGCCACCTCAGTCGAGGGCGTGACTGTCACCACAAGCTGTTCGGCTACCGGCTCAATCGCCAGGGCGATTTGTCCCGTCCGGTAATCCGGGTTGAGGCTTTCTTCGTCTACCCCCTTGATGACTGTGACATCAACGTGCACGGTCGGCACATGATCCGGGGTGATTGGCAGCTCGTAGAGCAGTGTCGAACCCTCCACCGCCAGGACCTCATAGCTCATGATCCCCGCGCGTTCCATGCTGATCAGCACCGTTGACGCCCCGGCGAAGGGGACAGGCACCAGAATCTGTGCGGTATCGCCGGGCCGGTACTGCTCCCTGTCCGCGATCAGGTCAATCGTCTGGGACGGCTCGCCCCACCAGACCGGCGTGCGGCCGGTCACCCAGAAGCGCAGCGAGCTGCTGTTGCGCCGCTCGTACTCATCCAGCGCGGACGCGACCACCCGGAAGATGCCGGAGCTGGGCGGCGTGAATTCGTAGCGGGCGGTGCCATCCGGCCCGGTGCGTACCTCTGCCTGCGCAACCTCGATCTCCTCGCGCTCCCAAGTGTAGCGACCGTACTCACCCTCAATTGGAATTCGCGACCAGCGGATTTCGATAACGCTCAACTCAACGCGCTTATCAGCCAGCGGTTCACTCTCTGCAGTGACCGCGATCAGGTCGATCGGCATCGGCTGGCCTTCGCGGCCGAAGTAGCGATCGGTTCGCAGACCGACGTACACATTGGCCGGATGCGCCAGGAACGACGCCCGCCCGCTGATCAGCTGCTGGCTCTCATCAGTGATATTCGCTTCGACTGTGATCTGCATCGGGCGCAACGAGGACGGGCGGGTATTGCCGCTGGTGATCAGGAACTTGCCGGCAGCATCAGTTGTCGCCATGCCATCACCGACATAGTGGCTGAAGTAGTCCCGGGTATCATCCACAAACGAATAGCGTCCGGGTCCGGTGTAGGCGAAGCTGGTCGGCTCGCCCCACGCGCTCCAATTGAGGCTGGCCCCGCTGACTGCGCCTCCAAAATAGTAGGTTGCTTCGACCAGCGCACTGAATTCCTCACCCTGGAAGATCGCCGGCTGCTGGGGGGTGACACTCACCTCATATTCGGGCACGCGGAATTCGGCAATCGTGAAGCTGACACTTGCGCTCCCGGCGCGGATATGAGCTTCGCCAATCGGCGCCTCCTCCGGCAGGGCCAGCTCACCGCTGAACGTTCCGAACTCCGTTACCGGTACATCGCCCTCGTACAAGCGTTGACCGGTGTATAACGCATCGATCGTCACATGGACCTGACGCAGGTTAGGCACGCTGTAATCCATATCGCGCCTGTCGCGGAGAACACCCCGGAAGTACACCGTCTGCCCTGGCCGGTAGATTGGCCGGTCAGTGTAAAGATAGCCGGCCTCAGCGGGCAGGTAGGGCGCCCCACCGGCGTACCAGACCCCGTAGGTGCTGGCCCCTTCAGCAATCATGTAGGCGAAGTCATCCGCTGCCCCATGACCAAGCGGCGCCCGGAAGATCCCGTCACCATCAGTCTCGCCGCGCGCAACCGCGCGACCGCTGGAGTCGTAGACGGTCACGGTGCTCCCCGGAACAGGCTGGGCGGTCGGCATGTCCGTCACCCAGATCAGCACCTCGTCCGCCGACCGCTTCACGGTCAGCGTCGCGGAAGCAACCACCAGCGGGAAGCGGTAAGGCTCTCGCTCCGGGCCATACATCACCACGCCGTACATCCCCACTGGCAGTGTCCCGCCCTGTTCCGAAGCGAGCAGAACCTCTTTCGCCACGCCTTCGCGCCCCTGCGAATCGAAGGTCTGGCTCCAGGCCCGCAGCAGTCTGTCCGGGGTCATCCACGGGGGCGTATCACTCCGGTAGTAGTACGAAACGATCTCCGGCATGTCCTTCAGATCGAGTTGGTATAGCTCAAAACCCACCCTGGGTGTCCCGCTGACGATGATCGAGAAGCGGGTGTCCTGGCGGTGGGCGCCTGTAACAGCCAGCCTCCCATAGCCCGTGATCGGATAGGCCCAGGTATCGATGGCTCCAGTCGTGTACGTGAACGTATAGTCCGTCTGGATGGCGTTGCCGTAGATGTCCTCCGCCCCGGCCAGAAAGGTGATCGTATAGGTGGTATTCGGCAGGGCGGCGAAGGTGATGCCCATGGACTGGTTGCCCCAGACCTCCGGCGTCCATTCCGTCTCGGGAACGATCCGCACCCGATTGGCAAAGGTTTCCGTGTTCATCGGCGTGCGGAACTCAATCGACGCCCCGCTGCCCGGGCGGACATCACGATCACGATTGCGCGGATAGGTATTGGCGATTCCGGGGTACGGCAGGGTCGAGAACGTGGTGGACTGTCCGCGCTCCAGGCCGGAATCGCCACCAGCGCTGCGGGCTGACGGCCCGATGTTCAGGGCAAAGACCGTGTCCATGTCCAGGGATCGCTCAGGAGTGAATGTCAGGCGGCTGTCACCGGCATCCCAGGTGAAGACACCCGGCACGCGCTGGCCGTATGCCAGCAGCACAAATGCCTCTTCTGTGCTGGCCCTGTCCATCGGCTGGCTGAACGTCACCACCACCTGCCGGTCAAGCAGCACATTCTGCTCTCCCGGGCGCGGGCTGATGTCCATGATCTCCGGCGCCAGCGTGCGGAACGTCCAGCGGTAGTCCGCCTCCAGAATCGCGCCGGTGACCGTCTCCAGTCCGCCAGCCACCGTAACGGTGTACTCCGTCCCACCCCGTAGCGCCTCGCCTGGCGTAAACTGGAAAATGGCGGTGTTCAGCCACTCGCCCTGCCCGGCCAGCGGCGGATCGATCATCAGCGGCGCGGGTAGGTCGCCCAAGTCGCTGGTAGAGACCAGCGGCACAACCGGCCGGTTGAACGTTACCAGAATCCGAGCGTTTGCCGCCACACCCTGCGCACCATTCTCCGGAGTGACCGCGCTCACTTCCAGCGCGCCTACCGTCCTGACCTGGAATGAGTAAGCGTCCTCCAGAGTCAGCCCATTGCCGGCCGCAGCGCCTGTGTCAATTGTTACCGCAAAAGTCGTTGCCCGCGGCCAACCCCCACTCGGCGTTAAAGCCAGTGTGCGGGCATCATTCCACGCCGCCTCAACCGCCAGCGCCGGCTCAAAGGCCAGCACCTGCTCGACACTGGCCGGGTCCATCGCCTGGTCAAAAGTGATGGTCAGCGGCTCCGTCCCGGCCATTTCCACGCCGGGCAGAGGCCACACATCAATGACATGCGGCGGGAGGGCGTCCTCCTGCGCGGCTGTTCTACCCAGAGTCATGGCAAAAGTGCTCCCTGCTAACACCAGTAGTGCTGCTACCCACGCTGCGCGTCGCATGGTGACCTCTTTCACTCAAAATGGGACAGTTCCTACATGCAAGACGTGCCAATGGACGCTGCAGTTCCAACCGACAGACTGATCATAGTCCAAAAACACAAAACTGGCCCCGGCTCCAGGAGCCAGCGCCAGTCCCAGTTCACAGGCAGCGACTGTGACAGCCAGCCAGTTCAGCCGACGAGCGCACGCACCGTCGCCAGCGCCGCGTCGAAATTGACTTCATCGCCCATCACAGGCACATATTCGGCATAGCGAATGATATTGTCGGCGTCCAGGACAAAGAGCGACCGCTGGTTGATGCGCCACTCCGTGTCATGCACACCGTAGGCATCTGAGAATCTCATGTCGCGGTGTGTAGACAGGGTTTCGACCCGCTCCACACCCTCAGCCGCGCACCAGCGTTTCTGGGCAAAGGGCAGATCTGCGCTGATGCCCAGAATCACAACATTATCACCAAGTCCGGTAGCTTCCTGGTTAAAACGCCGGGTCTGAGTCGCACAGACGCTCGTCTCCAAAGAGGGTACGACGCTCAGAATCTTGATCTTACCCGCATAATCCTCCAGCGTCCTGATTGTCGCCATATCATTGGCAACCAGCGCAAAATCGGGCGCCGCTGCTCCAACCTTTAACATTTCCCCTTGAACAGGGTGCTCAACACCTCTCACCACCATACCAGGCCGGCTTGCCATTAACGCGTCTCCTCTGTTTCTGAATATATACGATTTATGTCCAATATAATGGCAATTCTAAAGGAACCGGGGTGTGATCGCCATACCCGGCAGGATTTCTAACGGCTTTCTTAGGCTCAGGGCAAAATCGGAGCGAGGCTCTCACGGAAGAAAGACACAACATGCTGTTCAAAGGCAGAGCGGCCAGCGCTTTCGAGGTATGTGCCATGGGCTGCGCCCGGGACCTCCCACAGACTGACGTGCCCCCCCGAGGCCACGGCCTGGCGCGCGCCTGCCAGGGTGAATTCATGCTGTCCGTAGATCAGGAGGATGTGGCGGGGAGCGATTGCCTGGATGGCGTCCCACAACCGCAGTTGTTCGATGCTGGCACCGGTTGCCATGCGGTACCCGAGCCGGGCGCCGGTCGTGAACAGGCGCATGAACCAGCCCTGCTCAGACTCCTCCCCCAGAGTCTGGGCGAGATAGT
>CAZGYW010000161.1:0-6489 GCA_964530495.1 uncultured Anaerolineae bacterium | reverse complement strand
CCGCGCCTGCCGACGATCGGTATCTGGCGGCCGGTGACGCTGCGCCGGGAGCAGATCGCGGCGCTGACCGGCGTGCACTTCCACACCCTGCACCTCACCCCGGCGCGCGACCAGGCGATTGTGGCCGTCCGGGTGGAGGCCGACCGCTTCGGCCCGGATGTGCCGCTGGAAGCCCACATCCGCCTGACCACGCCTGACGGCGGCGCGACCGCCCGCTACCGGCTGCCGCTGGCCGGCGCAGCGGAGGCCACCGCCCACCTGACGATCCGGAACCCGGCCCTGTGGTGGACGCACGACCTGGGCGACCCGGCGCTCTACACGCTGGAAGTGACGCTGGCCGCCGGGGAGACGCGCCTGGACACCTGGCAGGGGCGGGTGGGCATCCGCACCATCGCCCTCGACCAGTCCGTGGACACGGACGAGCCGGGGACGCGCTTCTTCCGCTTCGTGCTGAACGGCGTCCCCATCTTCGCCCGCGGCGCGAACTGGATTCCGGCCGATTCGTTCGTGGGCGCGATTCCCCCTGAGCGCTACGCGACCCTGCTGGGCGCGGCCCGCGAGGCCAACATGACCATGCTGCGCGTGTGGGGCGGCGGCATCTACGAGCACGACGCCTTCTACGAGGGGTGCGACGCGCTGGGCCTGCTGGTGTGGCAGGACTTCATGTTCGCCTGCGAAGCCTACCCGGAAGACCTGCCGGACTTCGCCGCGGAGGTGGAGGCGGAGGCCCGTTACCAGGTGCGGCGGCTGCGCAGCCATCCCTGCCTGGCGCTGTGGTGCGGCAACAACGAGAACCAGTGGCTGCATGACATGCGCTTCGCCACGGAGCCGGGGCACGTCGTCCCCGGCGCGCTGTACTACCACCGCATCCTGCCGGAGGTCGTGGCCGCGCTGGATGGCAGCGTCCCCTACTGGCCGGGCAGCCCCTTTGGCGGGAATGACTACAACAGCCAGGAGGAAGGCGACCGCCATAACTGGAACGCCTGGCACGGCAACTTCGACCGGCGCTTCAGCGAGCAGCCGCGGGTGGATTATTCGCCGGAGGGCGTGTCCTACCGCCGCTACGGGGAAGACACCGGGCGCTTCATCAGCGAGTTCGGGCTGCACGCCGCGCCCGTGCTGGAGACCCTGCGCCGCGTCATCCCGGAGGATCAGCTCTACCACCACAGCCCGGCGATGGATCACCACAATAAGGACAACCCCAAGAACAAGGGCGACCACCTGATGGCCGGCACGACCGGCCTGCCGGACACGCTGGCGGAGTACATCGACTACAGCATGATCGCCCAGGCGGAGGGCCTCACGTACGCGGTTGAGCACTTCCGCCGTCGCAAGCCGCACTGCTCCGGGGCGCTGATCTGGCAGCTCAACGACTGCTGGCCGGTCCTGAGCTGGTCGGTGCTGGATTACTATGGCTTCGGCAAGGCGGGCTACTACGCTGTCCGGCGCGCGTTTGCCCCGGTGCTGGCTTCCTTCAGGGAGGCGGATTCCGGCCTGGAGTTGTGGATCACGAATGACACGCTGGACGACGTGATGGAAACGGCGGTCGTCCGGCTGGCGACGTTCTCCGGCGAGGTACTTCTGGAGGAGACGCTCGGCTTCGCCGTGCCCGCCAACAGCAGCGCCTGCGTCCGGCGCTGGGAGGCGGCGGCGCTGCCCGGCGGCCCGGATCGCTATGTGGCCGTCCGGCAGGACGCGCTCTTCCCGGCCAACCGCCACTTCTTCGCGCCGATCAAGGACCTGCAGCGGGAACTGGCGGAGGTGCGGGTTGAGGCTGAGGCGCTGGACGCGCACAGCGTCCGGGTGCGGCTCAGCGCGGGGGGCTATGCCTACTTCGTGAACCTGAGCGCCCCGGACGAGGGCACGCGCTACAGCGACAACTTCTTCGACCTCCAGCCGGGCGAAACGCGGACGATCACGGTCAGCAACGCGGCCCTGCCCCTCACGCCGGACATGATCACCGTCCGCTGGCGGTAGACGACCGCCGCGGACAGCCAGACCGGGGCGGTTGTGCTGGTTCCAATTCAAAACGGATAGGACTGAGCAATCGGATTCTCACGGATAAAGCTTTGAAAAATCAGTGAGGATCCGTTTTATCTGCATAATCCGTTATGAATTGAACCCTCCAATGCCTGCCAGTTTACAGGGTTATCCACATACGAAAGGTGACGCATGAAACTCGGTGTCGTGTTCCCCCAGACGGAGATTGGCAACAATCCCGCCGACATCCGCGCCTACGCGCAGACCGCCGAAGCGCTTGGCTACGACTACCTGCTGGCTTACGATCACGTCCTTGGCGCCAACCCTGACCGGCCCGGTGGCTGGAGTGGCCCGTACACGGACCAGACGCCCTTCCACGAGGTGTTCGTGCTGTTCGCGTACCTGGCCGGACTGACCGCCCGCCTGGAGTTCGTGACTGGCGTCCTGATCCTGCCCCAGCGCCAGACGGCGCTCGTGGCCAAGCAGGCGGCCGCGCTGGATGTGCTCTCCGGCGGGCGGCTGCGGCTGGGGATCGGCATCGGCTGGAACGCGGTGGAGTACGAGGCCCTTGGGGAGGCTTTTGGCAACCGCGGCAAGCGCAGCGCCGAGCAGGTGGTGCTGCTGCGGCGGCTGTGGACGGAGCCGCTGGTCACCTTCCAGGGGGAGCACCACACGGTCAGCGCTGCCGGGCTGAACCCGCTGCCCGTCCGGCGCCCGATCCCCGTCTGGTTCGGTGGCGGTGCGGATGCGGTGCTGGCCCGCATGGCCCGCCTGGGCGACGGCTGGATCGCCAACACCATGACCCCGGAGCAGGGCCGCCCGCTGGTGGAGAAGCTGCGCGCTTACCTGGTGGCGGAGGGGCGCGACCCGGCCGCCTTCGGGATTGATATCCGGGTCAACGCCAGCAAAACGCCGGAAGCGGCATGGGCGGAGTATGTGGCGGGGTGGCGCGCGCTGGGCGCGACGCATGTGTGCGTCAACACGATGGGGATGGGTTTCACCCGGCTGGAGCAGCACCTGGACGTCCTGCGCCGCTTCAAAGCCGCCGCCGCGCGCTGGTGAGACTCGGGCGGGTGGTTAAAAAAGCCAAACACGGATCACACGGATCAGACTGATTCACACGGATCAAATGCAATTTGAATTATCCGTGTTGATCCCTTTGATCCGTGCGATCCGTGTTGAATTGCCCTGCAATACCCCGGCTAGTCCAGGCGGATGCTGCCGCCCACCGTCAGATTCAGGTCGATGGTCGTCGCGAAGGTGTCGAAGCGGCGGGTGAGGTAGGCGCTGGTGCTCGGATCAACCAGGTACGCCCCCTCCGCAAACTGCGGCGTCTTGCCGTTGGTCGTCACCTGCAGGCCGATGCTATCCGGCACGAAGACGGTCACGTCCCCGCGGGCGAGGAAGACCTCTGCGCGCCGTTCCAGCGGGGTGGTGGGCAGGCTCAGCAGCAGGTCGCCCGCGTTCATGATCACGTCCAGGCGCGCGATCTGCAGGCCGAGCAGGTTCAGGCTGACCGTACCGTTGTCGTTGGTGAAGTCGAGCGTGATTGGCAGGCCGAGCGGCAGCTCCAGGCGCATCTGGCCGCGGCCCATCGTTTCCAGCGCCGGAATCGCGTCCGGCCGGGTCTCGATGATGGTGAAGGTCGCCACACCGTCCGCGCCAACCTCAAGCTGCGGCTCAACCACGCTTTCCACGCTGCCCTGAAATTCCGCGCTCAGGATCGCCTGCTGGTCGGATATGGTGGGCGAAATCTCGACGGAGGTTTCCAGCCCGCGCACGATCACATGCAGGCGCTCAACGCTGGCGTCCAGTGGCTGGGCGAAGCTTACGACATTCTCCGTGCGGAGTGTGGCGGCCCGGTTAGCGTAGGCCATGTTGAGCAGCACCGCGATCCCGCCGGCCACCAGCACCAGCGCGATCAGCGGGGCGAAACGGCGCAGCGGCGCGATCTGGTCCAGCAGCACCGTCAGGCCGATGAGCACCAGCAGCGCGGGCCACGAGCGCCGGATCAGGTCGGCCACGGTTGGCGGGAAGGCTTCCAGGGCCAGGGCCAGCAGCAGCGCCCCCAGCCCGATCAGCAAGGCAGGCCAGAAGAAGTTGCGGTTCGGCGAAGAAGTTCTTGGCACGCTCATCGTCTCCTGCCCCGCGCTCAGGCGCGCAGCTCGCGCACCAGCAGGGCCAGCCCCACCAGCACCAGCATCCCCGGCCAGAACAGGTCCACGCCCCCCGGGCCGCTGAGCAGGTCCATGGCGCGCGCGGCGGTCACCGCCCCGGCCAGGACGAACAGCACACCGACGAGCAGCAGCGTCCCGGTATCGCGGCCGGCGGGCGGCGCGTCCGGGGTGGTGTAGGCCGGCAGCCCCCACCACAGGATCAGGTATAGCAGGGCCGCCACCCCGCCGGAAAGGACGGTCAGCAGGGCAAACAGGCCGCGCGCCCACCAGGGGTTCAGGCCCAGGTAAGCGCTCAGCCCGCCGCATACCCCGCCCAGCACCCGGTCGGTCAGGCTGCGCGCCACGCGTGTTTGTCGTATCATCATGAACCTGCGCTCCTGGTATTCAGGTGTTGCACCAGTCAACGCTATCGATCCGGGCGCGACCGCACCGGGAAGGACCGGCCCGCACCCTGCCCTCTACTTTAGAACCTAAGTGGCAAAATTCAAAATCGAATCCCGCCGCGCTGCTGATTCTGAATCGATGAACGAGTAGGAGGGGACTTGCACATTACCAGCACTCTGGTATATACTGCAATTTGATATTCACATTACAATAGCTAATGATCCTAGTCTTACCCGTGATTGCAGGCTGTGAAGGTTAGTGCCTCAGCCGCCTGCCCTGTTCGGACCGGCCGCTTACCGGGATTTGCCCGGGCGCGCAATAGTGGTGTAACCTCTTGTTTTGTGCCGGGTTACTTATATGCAGTACCGCAGGTTTTTTGTCCATTGTGCGGATTCTCTGCTCCTCCACCGCCGCTACCCAGAGCAGAGAAATTTACGAACAGGCCAGGTGACCTATGACCAGTAAAGCTGAACGCATCGTCCGTGATGGTCCGTTAGCCATCAAGAAGGAAACGGGGGGCAGCCCGCTGGTGGTGCTCTACCCCCGCAACCACTACCGCAACGCGTATCTGGCCCGCTACCTCAAAGAGCCGGACTGCGGGCTGTACTACTACGCGCTGCAGACCACCGACCGCAACCTGCGCAAGTTCCTCAATAACCTGATTGAGGATATGGACGCCAGCACGGACGGGTTTGGCGCGGCCCTGCGCGCGGCCCTCAGCGCCAAGGCCAAAGCGCCCGATCTCGCTGCCGCCCTGGCGGAAGACCTGCGCAACCTCAGCAGCGAACCGTTCACCCTGCTCCTGGACCAGTACGACCGGCTCCCGGAGAAGGAAGAGACCCGGCGCTTTATGGAAGCCCTGATCCAGCGCATCCCGGAGCAGGCGCAGATCGTGATCAACGCCCGGGAGCAGGCATACCTGCCGTGGTTCGACCTGGTCTCGGAGCAGAAAGCCCGGGTGCTGGGCGCTGAATACGTGCCGGAAGAAGCCGTCACCCCGCAGCCGCCGCCTGACGTGCCGCGCATCGAAGTCTTCTCCCTGGGACGCGGCTATACCCTGGTGAACGGCGCGCCGGTCACCCACTGGGATGGCGAGCTGCCCAAGCACCTGTTCTTCTTCTTCATGGATCACGATCTGGTCACCCGCGACGAGATCTTCGACGTGTTCTGGCCGACTCTCTCCGTGAAGGAAGCCACCAACGTCTTCCATGTGACCAAGCGCAAAATCAACGAGCGCCTGGGCTATGACCTCACCCAGTATGCCAGCGGCTTCTACAGCCACAGCGAGGAGCTGGACATCTTCTACGACGTTTCCGCGTTCACCAAAGCCGTGGAAGACGCCATGATGGCGGATGACCGGGACGTGGAGCAGTACTGGCGGGCCGCCGTGAACCTCTACCGGGCGCCGTTCCTGCACCGTTTGGATATGCCCTGGGCCAGGGACCGCCGCGAAGAGCTGCGCCGCCAGAACGCCCAGGCCCAGATCGGCCTGGGGCGCATCCTGGAGGAGCGTAAGGACATCGCCGGCGCGCTCAAGCACTACCACCGCGCGCTGGTCGCCACCCCGGAGCGGGAAGACATCCACCGCCAGGTGATGGCCCTCTACCTCAAGCAGGGGGATAAGACCCGCGCCGCCGCACAGTATGCGATCCTGGAGCGCTCGCTCAAGGAGACGCTGAACATCGCGCCTTCGCCGGAGACGGTCGCGCTCTACAAGCAAATCACCGGGTAACGCTCGCGCCGCCTGGAGGAACGCAACAGCCGGGGAAATCATCCCCCGGCTGTTTTTGTGTCTGCGGTAGGCCTTGTCCCGTACCGGGGCGTGATCGGCTGCCGGACGTGTCTATGCCTTGCGCGCCACGAAGATCAATTCGCCGGGGTACTTGCTGCCGTATGCGCTGCGATCATAGTCCGCATAGACGGCTTCCACTTCGAACCCGGCCCGGAT
>CAZGYW010000160.1:0-6496 GCA_964530495.1 uncultured Anaerolineae bacterium | reverse complement strand
ACCAACAGCGCCACCGCCAAGTACATCCTCTCCAGCAAGGCGCTCAAGCAGCCCTAGCCGCCCGGCGTCAGGCGATGCCCTCCATGATGGCCCGCACCACCCCGGCCACCCTGTCCGGCCGGATGCGCTCGGCCGCCAGGTAGTTGTCGTAGAGCGCCATCTGGACGTTGTGCATGTGCGCGACCGGCACAACTGGCTGGCGGGCGGTGACGGCCGTGTGCGGGTCAACCACCACAATGACGGCATAGACCGGCACATCGGCCAGGCCGTGCTGGCCCAGAAACGCGCGCAGCGCATTGACATCTTTGACCGCTTCCTGGGTGGGATTGTCCCTGGCGGGAACGAGTGTCTGTCCACTGTGCTCCAGCCACAGGTTGCGCTCCGAAACAAAAGCCCCCTTGCGGCGCAGGAAATAGATCACCAGCGCGCCGTTCGGCCCGATCAGCAGGGCATCCACATACCCCAGCCCCCGGCGGCCAATATTGCGGATGAACGTGTACCGGTAATCGAGGAACCGCTCCAGAACGCCGGCCAGCGCCAGCGCGTATGGATTCTCACGCGGCACGCGCAGCCCGCGCACCACCTGGACCGCCGCCGCCAGCAGCAACACCCCGCCCAGCACCAGCAACCCGATCTTGAGCGCCCGATACCAGGCCGCCAGCGAGAGCGGAACGACGTACAGCAGCAGGCTCAGGGCCAGCACCACCAGCCCGCCCAGACCCAGGAGCAGCCCGGAAACCAGCAGGTTGTGGGCCTGGTTGACCATTACGTGAGCAGGCGAAATGTTGCGCATGCGTGCTAGGTTCCTCCGCAGGGTTGCGCGCCGCTGGCTACCGTCGCTCAGGCCGAAGGCCGGTCCGGGTCACGATTCCCCATCGCATCAACCGGTTCGGTCGGTTCCTGGCCATCCTCGTACAACCCGGCGTCGCTGAAGAAGTCTTCAAAGAAATCGAACACGTTCATCAGCGCCGCGTTATCCTGCTCGTACACGGAAAAGTCCTCAGCGGGGCTTTCCGGCGCTTCAGGAGCCTCCTCCTCAGCCGCCGGAGTCTCTTCCACCACGGCGTCCACGGCCTCGGTCTCCTCATCCTCATAGCGCGGCATCCGCACGGCGGCCTGCGCGCGCTGAACAATCGTATCCTCCAGCATGCGCCGGAACTCGTCGTTGCGCGGCAGTGGCTTGAGGAGCAGCAGATCGGCCCTGGACTGGGCCATGATCTCCTCTTCCTGGGCCGGTGAGGGGTAGTAGCCGGTGATCAGCACAATTGGCAGGTTCCACAGAATCGAGCTCCGTCGCAGCCGAGCCGCCACCTCCTGACCGGGCGCGCCCGGCAGGCGCAGATCGATGATCGCCAGCTCTGGCAGCTCGGTCTTGATCCGCCCGGCGTCCAGGTCTTCAATCCACGCGATCGCCTCCGAGCCGTCAACAAATGCCGCGCCCTCGATGCCCCAGGACTTGAACATGATGACCAGCAGCTCATAGATCTCAGGCTCGTCTTCAACAACCATCCAGGTGGCCAACGGATACTCCTCAGTTCACGCGACGACGGCGCGCGCCTCGCCCGGCCTGCCGGCGACGATGTTTCAGGTCTGATCAATGATATGCGCCACAGCGCGAACAGGCAAACGCTCCATTTCAGCCTCTGCCGGGCGCGGCAGGGTTGTGCCGGCGGGCAGGCGCTGGTAACATGGTTAGTGTACCGTTAGAGCGCCATACTTCAAGGAACCCAGCCTGTGATCTGGCTCATTGCCGATGATGAACCTGACATTCTGGACATTCTCACAGACATAGTCACGCGCTGGGGGTACGAACCGCTGACGCTTGCAAGCGGGGACGCAGCCTCCCTCTGGCTGGAGAATGTCATCAGCGGCGCGTATACCGGGCCGCTGCCCGGTCTTGCGCTGCTGGACATCCGCATGCCTGGCCTCACCGGTGACCAGCTGGCGGAGCGCATCCGCCAGGTCGATGCGCTGCGCGACATGGCGATCGTGATGATGACCGCCTTCAGCCTCACCGATGCGGAACGCCAGCAGTTGCTGGCACGCACCGGGGCCGATGACCTGATCTGGAAACCACTGCCCGACATGAACGAACTTCGGGCCGCACTGCATACCGCTATGGAACACCGGGCAAGCCAGCGGGAAACCGCCTGGAAGGTTGGCTGTGACTGACAACTCCTCCTCATCTCCATACGCAGACCGGCAGCAGCAGGCGCGCGGTGTCTTTGGCCTGTTCCGCGCCCTGGGCACGATGAGCGAGCGCGTCTTCCGCCGGTCGTACGCAGACCAGGAGGCCACCGTGCCGGCCAGCCTCCCCCTCGCCCCCGACTCGGCCGATCTGATCGCCCAGATCCGCAGCCGCGAGACTCAGATCGAACACCTGACAACCATCCTGCAGAGCATCAGCGAAGGCGTGATCATGCAGGATAACGACGGGCGCATCATCGTCATGAACGAGGCCGCGTACCAGCTTCTGGGCAGCCAGAAGGCCTTCTGGGAAGGCCCGCTGGCCCGCCTGCACGCCCGCGCGGAAGATGCGACGCAGTTCGCACCTGGCCTGGAACCGCTCGGCTCTCCGGCTCGGGTTGAGATCAATGACCGTATCCTCGGCGCGCAGGTCGGGGCGATTTCTGATGACAACGGCCAGCGCATGGGCACACTGATCGTTCTGCGGGACATCACCCGGGAGGCCCTGGGCGAGCGTCTGAAGGACGAGTTTATCACTCAGGTCTCCCACGAGCTTCGCACGCCGCTGACCGTCATTAAGGGCATGAGTGACGTCATGCTCGGCCAGCCGGATCGCCCCCCCGATCGGCGCTTCCTGGAAGCGATCAGCCGCAACGTGGACGTGCTGGACCGCATGATTGTGGAGCTTCTGGACATCTCCGAGATCAACGCGGGAACGTTCGCCGTCCGCCAGCACGCGCTGGTGCTGGACGATCTGGTCTGGAGCGTGATCCGCGGCCTGGCGCCGCGCCTGGAGCGCGCCAGCCTGGAAGTCCAGACCATGCCCATTAACCGCGCCCACACCGGGATCCCCGGGGATAACCGCCGCCTGCGCTGGGCGCTGGGCCACATCATAGAGAACAGCATCAACTACACGCTGCCCGGCGGCGTGATCACCGTGCGCGTCGGCGAACTGCGGGATGGCTACGCCCTGATCCAGGTGGAAGACACCGGCGTGGGCATCAGCGAGCTCGATCTGCCCCGGGTCTGCAACCGCTTCTACCGGGGTGAAGCGCGCACCGCCGATAACCGCCTGATCGATCCGCGCGGGCTGGGCCAGGGACTGTTCATCGCCCGGGCCGTTGCGGAAGCGCACGGTGGCTACCTGGGCATTGAGAGCAAGGTGGGTGTGGGCACACTCGTTACGCTCGCGCTGCCGGTCGGCGGACTCAAATCAGCGGCGAATGACTCGCCCGGTCCGGCGCTGAGCCTGCCCCCGGAGGTGTCATAGCCCGGGCAGGGGAGCGCTCTGGCGAGTGCTGTGCACTGGCGGGCGTCCCACTGCAGAAAAGTATTTGTGCACACTGACAAGCATTATTTCATCAACAAGGAGCTGGCCGTGAAACCACTGGGCGCATTTACGTTTGTCCTGCACAGCCATATGCCGTACGCTCGCCTGGCCGGGCGCTGGCCGCACGGTGAGGAATGGGTCCATGAAGCCATTTGCGAAACCTACATCCCCCTCCTTGACGCCCTGACCGAACTCGCCGACGAAGGGGTGCACTACCACACCACGATTGGCATCACCCCCATCCTTGCCGAGCAGCTTGCCGACCCCGACATCATCGATCATTTTGATGCCTACATGGAGGAGAAGATCGCGGCCGCGCGGGCCGACATCCCGCGCTTCAAAGGTGAGGAGGAGCCGCCCGCAGAGCCGGTTAACCCCACGGCCGCCGCCGCCGCGCAACTCGGCCTCGACGAGGAGGAAAGCCGCGAGGAAGAAGTCCCCACCAGCGAGGCTGATCCGCACATGGCTTACCTGGCGGAATGGTACCTGGCCTGGTTCGAGAACATCAAACGCTCTTTCGACGAACGCTACGGGCGCGACCTGATCGGCACCTTCCGCCGCCTGCAGGACGCGGGCTATATCGAGATCACCACCTGCGCGGCGACCCACGGCTACCTGCCTCTGCTGGGCACGGACTCGGCTATCTTCGCGCAGCTAAAGGCCGGAATCAGCAGCTATACGCGCCTGTTCGGCCGCAAGCCAACCGGCATCTGGCTGCCCGAATGCGCCTACCGCCCGGCCTACTACACAGATAGCGGCCAGCTCCGCCCCGGCATTGAGCGTTTCCTGGCGGAGCAGGGCATCAAGGTCTTCTTCAGCGAGACGCACACCATCACCGGCGGCCAACCGGTCGGCGTCGCGGCCGGCGATGTGCTCGGTCCGTATGGCAACATCCGGCGGCGCTACGTGATTCCCACCGGCAACGTCATGCCCCAGCGTCACGCCACCACCTTCAAACCGTACTACGTCAGCGATACGACGTCCGGCGCGCAGGCCGAGCAGCACTCCGGCGTGGCCGTCATCGGGCGTAACAACCGCACCGGCCAGCAGGTCTGGAGCGCTGAATGGGGCTACCCCGGCGACCAGGATTACCGCGAATTCCACCGCAAGGACCACATCAGCGGCATCCAGTACTGGCGCGTCACCGGCCCCAAGATCGACCTGGGCGGCAAGGACGCCTACCACCCGGACTGGGCCGACTTCAAGGTCCGCCAGCATGCCGAGCACTACGCCCACCTGGTCGAGCAGGAATTACGTGCCTACGCGGACGGCTCCGGCGGTGACTTCGGCCTGATCAGCTCCAACTACGATACGGAGCTGTTCGGTCACTGGTGGTTTGAGGGCGTGACCTGGATCAAGGAAGTGCTGCGCCGCCTGGCGGAAAACCCGCTCGTGGAACTGACCACCGCCAGCAAATTCGTTGCCGAGCATCCCCCGCAGGATGTGCTGCACATCCCCGAAAGCAGCTGGGGCGCCGGGGGCAACCACTTCACCTGGGACAACAGCGAAACCCACTGGATGTGGGCCCCGATCCATGCCGCCGAGCGCCGCATGGAGGCCCTGGCCACCGCCAACCCCATTCCTGACGAGGCGACGCGCGGGGTGCTGCTGCAGGCCGCCCGCGAACTGCTCCTGCTGGAAAGCTCCGACTGGCCATTTCTGGTCACTACCGGTCAGGCGGGTGGGTACGCCATCCAGCGCTTCAGCCAGCATACCGAGCGCTTCAACCGCCTGGCAGACAGCATCGAAGCCGGCCAGCCGGATACCGCTGCCGCCGCCCAGTACTGGGAGCTTGATCGCGTCTTCCCGGATGTCGACTACCGCTGGTGGGCGCCGCGCAGCGCGCCGGCCAGGCCCTGACCGCTGCCCTGCCCTGGACGGCAGAGCATTTGTCCACACAGGAAGGAACACCTATGAACGTGCTCTTTGTGGCAGCCGAAGCAGCCCCGTTCGCCAAGACCGGCGGGCTGGCCGATGTAGTGGGCAGCCTGCCCAAGGTGCTGCGCCAGCAGGGCGTCGACGCGCGGGTGATGATCCCAACCTACGGGTTCATCAACTGGGAGAAGTACGGCATCAAGCACCTGTTCAACTTTTCCATGCCGCGCCGCTCCGGGACGGCGGAAGTCCAGGTCGCGTATGCCGAGTATGACACTGTCCCCTACTATTTTCTGGGCGGGTGGCCCTACTTCGCCGGTGGCGAGCACCTCTATACCACCCTGGAGTGGGACATCCCGCGCTTCATCTTCTTCTCCCAGGCGGCGCTGACCGCCGCCCTGGAGCTGGACACCCGTGCGGGCTGGTTCCCGGATGTGTTCCATGTCCACGACTGGCACACTGGCCTGATCCCGTTCCTGATCCACGACTATCGCGGTGTCGACTCCCGCTGGCAGCGCGCCGCCAGCATGATCACGATCCACAACCTGGGCTACCAGGGCTGGGACGCGGGCGGCTACCTGTGGGATGCCGGCGTGCCGGCGCGCTACCAGCCGGACCTGGTCTACCAGGATAAGACCGACAACCTCTTCGCCATCGGCCTGGCCTACGCCGACGAGCTGACTACCGTCAGCCCGCGCTACGCGGAAGAAATCCAGTACCCGCGCTTCGGTGAAGGGCTGGAGAATCTGATTCACGCCCGCAACAACGATCTATACGGCATCGTCAACGGCATCGACGTCGAGCGCTTCGACCCTGCCTCCGACCCGCACATTGCCCGCCACTATTCGGCGGCTTCGCTCCAGCACCGCGCGGACAACAAGCGCGCCCTGCAACAGGAAGCCGGCCTGGAAGTGCGCGACGATACGATGCTGGTCGGGCTGGTCTCCCGGCTGGTAGAGATGAAAGGCATCGACCTGGCGGCGGAGGCCATGCGCCAGATGCTGGCTTCTGAGGACGTTCAACTGATCGTGCTGGGCACCGGCAAAGATACGATTGAGCAGCAGATGACCCAGCTCGGCCAGCTCTTCCACTGGAAGGCGCGCG
>CAZGYW010000159.1:0-6507 GCA_964530495.1 uncultured Anaerolineae bacterium | reverse complement strand
TGGTAGTTCTGGCGGTCGATCAGGATCACATCCGTCGCGGTGTTGGCCAGCGTGCGGGCGGCGAACAACCCGCCGAAACCGGCACCAATGATCACAATCCGGGGTCGCATAACGGCGCTCCTCTCACCGGACAGGGTTGGCTCTGTCCGATTTATGACTATTTCTATCTTCTATCTATGTGAATTCTATCACAACATGAGTGAGAGGGGCATGAGAGAAGTGTAGATTCCGCGTATGAATGCGAAAGACTTTCAGCGGTTAGCGGTCAGCTTTCGGGTCTGCGGCCCGGCCGCAAGCGGTCAGCGGTCAGCTCAGAAACGCCCCACAGATGGGGCCTACAACGTGAACAGCGAAAACCGCCACAGTGTATGACAACGGCGGTTGGCTGGTGGCGATTGGCTGTTGGCTTTTGGCTTTTGGCTGAAAGCTGACCGCTGATAGCTGAACGCTTATTCCGCCGCTTCGAGTGCGGCCTGGACTTCCGCCAGGATGGCCTCGTGCAGCGCACCGTTACTGGCCAGGATCGGGGGGAAACGCGCCCGCCACTCGCGCCCATCCGGCAGGGAAAGCCGCCCGCCCGCCTCCTGGATCATCAGTCCGGCGGCCGCGCTGTCCCACGGTTTGAGCGTCAGGTGGATGTAGCCATCCAGCCAGCCCGCCGCCACATAGGCCAGGGCCAGGGCCGCCGCCCCGGTGGAGCGCACCGTCCGGCAGCGGTCAGCCAGGCGGGTGAAGATCGCCAGCCCCTTGCGGCGCATCTCCGCGCTGCGAGCCAGCCCGGCCTCCAGGACGGCATCTTCCAGTTCAGCCCGCGCCGAAACATGCAGCGCCGCGCCGTTCAGCGTGGAGCCCTGGCCGCGCTCGGCCGCGAACAGGTGATCGCGGTTGGGGTCGAAGATCGCGCCGCCGATCAGCGTGCGCCCCTGCAGTACCGCCACCGATACACAGTAGTGGGGAATGCCGCGGCTGAAGTTGGTCGTGCCATCCAGCGGGTCGATCAGCCACCAGAAGCCATCCGGCGGCTCCCACTCCTCGATCCCGGCTGCGAACTGGTTTTCCTCGCTCACGATCAACTGGGAAGGGAAGTGCCGGCGGATGACGGCCATGATTGCCGTCTCGGCGGCAAAGTCGGCGTCGGTCACCTCGTCGCGGTAGCCCTTGTGGATCACTTCCCGCGGGCGGGCGCGGCTGGCCAGGATGGCCTGCCCACCGGCGCGGGCCGCCTCCACCGCCACCTGGACAATCGACTCCGTCATGCGCTGTTTCTGCTCCCGCCGGGACCACCCCCGGCCCGTTAGCCCTTCAGGCCGGTGGTTGCGATCCCGACCGTGAACTGCTTCTGGGTGAAGAAATAGACGATCAGCACCGGCACCAGCGAAATGACCGCCCCGGCCATCGCCAGGTTCAGCTCCACGTTAACTTCCGACCGGAAAGCGTACAGGCCGTATGAGATCGGCCGCCAGTCGGCGGACTGCGTCACCAGGATCGGCCAGTCCAGGGCGTTCCACGATTCGAGGAACGTGAACAGGATGATGGTCACAATCGCGGCGCGCGAGATCGGCACCACCACCCGGAACAGAAACAACGTGTGCCCGGCCCCGTCGATGCGGGCCGCGTCAAACAATTCGTCCGGCACCTGCCGGAAGAACTGGCGCAGCAGGAAGATGCCGAACGTGCTGGCCATGAATGGCACCGTCAGCCCAAACCAGCCGTCAATCCAGCGCAGGCCCAGCCTGGTAGCGACGTCCGTAACCCCGATGCTGGCGTAGAAGTTGTTAAACGTTTCGTTCAGGCCGACAACCGTCAGGTAATTGGGGATGAGCTGGATGGTAGACGGGATGAACAGCGTGGTGAGGAACAGTCCAAACAGCAGGTCGCGCCCCGGGAACTCCATCCGGGCGAAGGCGTAGGCCGCCAGGATCGAGAACAGGGTCTGGAACACCACCGTCAGGAAAGTGATCATCACACTGTTGAAGAAGTAGCGGCTGAAATTGGCGCGCTCCCAGGCCGTGATGTAATTCACCACTCCCCCGCGCAGCACCTGGTTTTCGCCCACCATCCAGTAGGCATCGCGCGCCCCGGCGTACTCGCGTCCGGTCATGGCCAGGTCCTGGCGGCCAAGCGAGTCGGTCTCCTTCACAAACGAGGGGACTCCTTCGCTGAGGGGGATATCCAGCTCGCCTTCCTGGTAGGTGAACAACTGGTAGAACGGCTGGTTCGTCACCGCCTGTCCGGTCTGTGTTTCACCCAGGGACATCAGCGATACGCTCACCATCCACAGAAACGGAGTGATCGCCACCACCGCGCCCACCGTGAGCAGGGCGTACGCGATAATCCGGAACAGGTCGATATGGATCAACGGCGCGCGCGGCTGTGCGGCCACAGCCGCCGGTTGTGCCGGGATGGTGGATGCAGTCTGCGCCCGATCAGCCATAGAACACCCGCCCTTCCGAAGCTCGATTCTGAACCAGCGTCAGGATCAAGATGATGCCGAACAACACAAATGCCATCGCGGAGGCATAGCCCCACTGGTTGAACTGCCAGAACTGGGCGAAGATGTACACGCTGGTGGTATCCGCCGTGCCGCGCGCCGCCGCTTCCCGCATCACGTAGATGTGGGTGAAGGCGCGGAACGTCCCTGTGATGCTCAGGATCAGGAGGAAGAACGTCGTCGGGGAGAGCAGCGGGAACGTGATCTGGCGGAAGGCGGCCCAGCGGCCGGCGCCATCCACCTTGGCGGCCTCATACAGGTCGCCGGGAATGGACCCCAGCCCGGCCAGGAAGATCACGGCGTTGTAGCCGGAAAACACCCAGATGTTGTAGATGATGATCGAGATCAACGCCAGGCTGGGCCCGATCAGAAAGGCGGGCAACACCACGTCCGGGTTGATCGATTGCGCGATGATCTGGAAGATGCCCCGCGATTCGAAGAGCCAGGCCTGCGGGTCGATCCCGATCGCGCCCACCAGCTTGTTGGCCAGGCTGTAGGAGCGCGAGGAGAAGATGATCCCGAACACGGTCGCGGTGGCGACCGTCGGGGCCACGTACGGCAGGAAGTAGATCACGCGGTACAGGGACTTGCCGATTGTGACCTCATAGAACATCAGGTAGGCAAGGAAGAGTCCCAGCGAGAGCTGGATTGGCACCGTCCCCAGGGCGTAGGTGGTGGTGATGAGCAGGGATGAATAGAAGTCCGGATCCCCCACGGCCATCGCCTGCGGCAGCTCCCCGATCAGCAGCCAGCCGGCAATCGCAACGATGATTGCCAGCAGGATCACGCCGCCCATGCCCGGCGTCGTTTCCGTGCGCGCAGCCGATCGCCAGATCCGGTAGGCCACGAACATCAGGGTGAAGCCCAGCGCAATGGAAATCACCTGCGGCCACAGCAACAGCGCACTGGCCAGCGTCTCGCCGCGCGGAGTGCCGTATTGCCCGCGAAACGCATCGCGCTCCAGCCCGGTGAGGGCCTGCCCGGCTTCGCCGACCGCATTGCGGTCAAAGCCCCGGATGGCGGCCGCCGCGGCCTGATCCTGCTGGAAGGCGGCAACCAGGTAGATGAGCGCACCGACCATGACCACGACCAGGACGATCCGGCCAAGGCGCAGCAAGGCCCGCACCCGATCCCCGGCATAGTCGTCCGGCTGGCGATCTTCCCACCAGCGCGCCAGGGCATACAGGATTCCCGCGCCGGCCAGCACCGCCGCGCCCGCCATCTGCGACGCCAGCGGCGGCAGGTACAGCCCCTCCACCATGAATGGCACAAGCTCAAAAGCCAGCGCCGAATCCAGGAGTATCTCCACTATGGTGAACAGGAACAGCCCCACGCCCAGCAGCCACAGCACGACCAGCTGCCAGGCCAGCAGCCCGAAATGCGCCTCCACCACCACATCTTCCTGGTGCTGGCGCTGGACCACCCAGTACACGCCGGCGCCCACCGCCCCTACTACCAGCCCCAGTAGCGCGTACTCGCCCAACTGGGCGGCGACGCCGAAGGCGAGCAGCAGCGTCGCCACTGCCAGGACGGCGCCGGGCAGCAGGTAGGGATAGAACGACGCCTTCGGATGCTCGGCCATGACCGCCTGCGCTTTGCGCAGGGTCCGGTACCCGAAAAAGAGGAACAGGATGCTGATGAAGAACGCCAGCACATAGGCCGCATTGCCCAGGGCGGTTACGTACTGATCCAGCCCCAGGAAGCTGTGGGACCGGGCGCGCCACTGGTGCAGGCTAACGAAAAACCCGAAAACGACGGGCCAGATGCGAAACAGGAGAGTGATGATGGTTGCCGGAGCAACAAAGAGGAGGGCCAGCAGCGCTTCCTGGCGTTTCCGGCGCCGCTTGCCCAGCATCAGTTCACGCTGCAGGTCTGGATCGGTGGAAGCTACAGTCGCCATACCAATTCCCCGGGGTAGCGTGCGGATATTGCCCCTGATTGTAGAGTCAAACGGGCAAACAAGCCAATATGCAGCCATCAGCTTTCAGCCATCAGCGGTCAGCTTCAAACAGGAACACAAGTGGTCAGCGGTCAGCAGACACGGACGATTCTGGCGATCGGCTCATGAGTGGTCAGTACGGGGCAGGCGGTGAGCGCCCATTGCCAGCCACGGATGACCTGTTGTTGTCTTTGGCTGATAGCTGAAAGCTGACCGCTGACCGCTTGCGGCCGGGCCGCAGACCCGAAAGCTACTCGCTGACCGCTGCTTGCGCCACCGGCGATTCGGCGGTACGCTTCCCGCCATGACCACCCGAGAGACACAGGCAACCATCGAGCGCGTGCGCCGCATCTCGCCCAGCCTGCAGCGCCTTGACCTGGGCGTTGAGGAGGGTCTGGCGCGCCTGAAGCCCGGCCAGTCCCTGCTGGCCCGCACCGGCGAGGATCGCGCTGACCCCTACCTGCCCGAAGTCTGGACGCCGGTCGGGCTGGACGGGCTGACCGTCACCATCGAGCGCCCGGCCCGCGACCACTACACCCCCGGCCAGGTTGTCTCCCTGCTCGGCCCGGTCGGCGCGCCCTTCCCCATGCGCTACAACCTGCGCAGCCTGCTCCTCATGGCGCTGGATACCCCGCCGACACCCCTCGTCCTCCTGGCGACGATGGCCGTCCGCACGAAGATCGAGGTGACGCTTGTGCTCAGCGGCAGCGCGCAGGAGTACCCGCTGGACGTGCTGCCCGCCGAAGTCGAAGTCCTGACGGGCAGCCTGGATGAAGGCTGGCCGAACCAGGTCACGACCGTGGGCTGGGCCGACCAGGTGATCGCGGTTGCCAATCCGCGCTACCGCAACCTGCTCTACCCGCAACTGCTGGCGAAAATCAAGGAACTGCGGGCCGACCTGCCCAAGCGCTTCGTGCTGGGCCTGTTCGAGGGGCCGCTGCCCTGTGGCACCGGCGCGTGCCAGGGCTGCGGCGTGGCCTGCCAGGACGAGGATCACCTGACCTGCGTGGATGGCCCGGCGATTGACCTTGAAGAAGTGAAGCTCGGATAACCCGAATGCCCCTCCCCAATCCAATCCTGAGCGTAGTCGGTTGTTTCGCGCACCCCGATGACGAAACCGTCATGGCCGGCGGTACGCTGGCCCTGCTGGCCGCGCGCGGCGTGCGAACGCACGTCATCTGCGCCACCCGGGGCGAAGGCGGCGAGACGGGCGAGCCACCCCTCGTCACCGACCGGGCGCTGCTCGGCGCGGTCCGAGAGGCCGAGCTGCGTTGCGCGCTGGCGGCGCTCGGCGTGGGCGGCCTGACCCTGCTCGATTACGTCGATCCGGATGTGGGGCCAGACAACACCCTCAGCCCGTTCACGGCGGATTTTGATGCGCTCGTCAGCCGGATTGCAGCGGCGCTGCGCGCGGCAGAGGCGGATGTCGTGCTGGCCCACGGCCCGGATGGCGAGTATGGGCACCCGGCCCACCGGCTCATCCACGCGGCCACAGCCGCCGCGGTCGCCCGGCTGCAGGATCGCGCGGTGTGCTTCTATTCGGTTGCGGCGGCAGTCCCGGGAATCGACGATCACCTGTGGAACACAAGCCGGATGGCGCACCTGGCGCTGGACATCACGCCCTGGGCGGCGGCCAAGCTGGCCGCCATGGAGTGCCACGCGACCCAGCACGCGCTCTTCAAGCGCCGCCGCCAGTTGCGGCATGTGCGCGAAGCCCTGCGCCGCACCGAGTCGTTCTACCGCGAATGGCCGGTCGTAGAGGATGGTTCGCCAGAGGATGGCTTTGCTGCGCTGCTGCGTACCGCCGGGGCAGTCGTGCCGCAGCCGTAGCGAGCGCGATCAGGAGGGGAGCGCCGCCGGATGCAGCGTGGTAGGCAGCCGGTACGGCAGTTCCACGGTGAACGTGCTGCCCACCCCCGGCACGCTTTCCACCCAGATCTTGCCGCCGTGCGCGTCAATCACCGCCTTGACCAGGCTCAACCCCAGGCCCGTCCCGCTGATGTCCTGCGTCGCGTCCGTTTTCGCCCGGTAAGATCGGAAGAGCGTCGTGTAGGGAAAGAGTGTAGGATAGGGTGTA
>CAZGYW010000158.1:0-6513 GCA_964530495.1 uncultured Anaerolineae bacterium | reverse complement strand
AACAGATACTGATCCCTGAGCGGGATTGGCTCGCCCGTCGCGTAGGGATCGGGTGTAACGGCAATCGATACCGCAACGTACAGCACAACGAGGCTCCACAAGCGCGCGATCCAGCGCGGCACCAGCACCGAGCGGCGGCGTGACTTCGCGACGTCACCCATATTCCCTCCCCCTGGTTGTTGGCGGACTGCCAGCAGCGGCAATATGCCCCACTACCCGACTGCCATCCTCAGGTGCTTCTGCTGGTGACTCCTATCATACACCCGACCCCGCTTCCGGGAGGATAGGTACATCGAGTGTTTCTACGGCGGGCTTCGCTTTGCGCTGAAAGAAGCGCGGCGCAACCGCACAACGCTGCGGGCTGTCGTCCTCCGTCTCCCCGGTCGCCGGGGGTTATCATCGCCCGCCCTTCCCGGGGCAGGTCACCCTCACCGGATGTCTTCCTGGTGGAAGTAGACCACGCTCGCAACAAAGCCAACTATTGAAACCAGCGCAATCAGCCCCACCGCGAGCGAGTATGGGTAGCCCGTTTCCGCCATCCTGCCGCTGACCACCAGGTATGAAGCCGTCCAGGGATACAGCGCGCCCAGCGCTTCATTGGATAGCGCCGCATTGCCCATGACGATAGTCGTTGCTGCGATAACCGGGACCACCAGGCCCTTTGTCCAGATCGCCAGAAAGACAAAGAGCGATATTGTCAGGAACATGAGCACGCTGCCCAGCAGCATCCTGCCCAGATAGTTCACGACAACCGCCATGCTGAATTCTGCGATGCCAACCACCCCGTGATAGAGTGCGGCAAGAACAAACATGCTTGCCCATGATACGAATGACAGCGCCACGATCCAGATGAATAGCATGCAGAACTTGCTCATGATGAAGGAAAACTTGGATACGGGAATCGTGAGGATGTTCTTCAGCGTTCGTTCCACATATTCGCGGCTGAACAGGTGCGCGGCGATGACCGTATAAACGATCGGCCCAACCAACACCATCGTATACAGCAGGCAGCTGCTGTAGAAGTTTTCCAGCGTGATCGTCGTGTCCGGGGCCGAATAGCGGATTTTCACCGCATCCACGATCATCAGCAGCGGGGTTACCACCGCCCCCAGAAAACTGATCAATAACATTCTTGAGCGCTTGAGCTTCAGCAGCTCACAGTAGATAAGGTTAACCAATGCCCCCACCTCCAATCAGCCCGGAGAAATAGTCCTCCAGCTTTTCCTCGCTCACGGTCATCTCTGTCACAGATAGCCCGTTTTCCACAAAACAACGGTTGATCGCTCCGCGCTGATCAAGACAGTCGAAGAGTCTGAGCGTTTGATCATCGTGGATGGTGTAATCTGTTGTTTCGAATTGGCGTTCGAGCAACAAAGCCGCTGCATTCACATTGGACACGGCGAACGCCACATATTGCCGGTTCCGCTGGTGCAGCTCCGCCATGTCAACTTCTTCCAGCAGCCGCCCCTCGTGCATAACGCCGATAATGTCGGCCAGTTGCTCAAGCTCACTCAACACATGGCTGGAGATGAAGATGGTCGTGCCCTTTTCCTTGCAGAGCATCAGGAGGAAATTGCGGATTTCATGGATTCCAATCGGGTCCAGCCCGTTGATCGGCTCATCCAGAATGAGCAGCTCAGGCTCGTGCATGATCGCGGCAGCGATTCCCAGGCGCTGTTTCATACCCAATGAATAGCTGGCAAACACTTTGCCTGTTTCATTGCTCAGGCCCACCACGGCAAGCGCGCGCTCGACGCTATCCTTACGGTGCTGCCCGCGCAGCCGCGCCAGAATCTGCAGGTTCTCCGGCCCGGTCAGGTTTTCGTAGAATTCGGGCGATTCAATGATCGAGCCGATTTTGCGGTAGGTGCTATCCTGCCGGTCTCTATGCTCGTGCCCGAACAGCAAGATCGTCCCCGCCGTCGGCCGGACGAGGCTCAGTAACATGCGCATGGTCGTCGTCTTGCCGGCCCCGTTCCTGCCCATCAGGCCGTAGATTTTCCCGGGCGGGACATGCAGGTCCAGGTTATTGACACCGAACTGCTCACCGAAGCGCTTCGTCAGCCCGCGCGTTTCAATCACATAGTCACTCATAGTCGTTCGCCGCCTCCTGGATAGTCACTTTACCAGCAGGTACTGACAGAGGTCTTGACGAAATCTTACTTTTTCCTTGCGGGCACATCAGCGCTTGAAAACAGGCAGTCAAGGAGGAGGCCAACACAGCGCGCGTCTTTCAGCATATGCGAGCAAATCGGGGGGGAATGCGGCATTACTGCATGGGGAACACTATCGAAAACACAGTCCCCTGCTCCGGATCGCTGGTTACCGAAATGTCGCCATGCAGCGCGGCCACCAGTTCTTTTGTAATGGCAAGACCCAGCCCGCTCCCTTTATCGGAGCGGGACGTATCGCATTTGTACAACCGGTCAAAGATGTAAGGCAACTGGTCAACCGGAATAACCCGGCCATCATTGGACACTTCAATGATCGCAGCCTCGGAACGCCGGGCGATGGCAATGCCTATCCGCGTGCAGTGGCCGTGATTGACCGCATTCTGGATGAGGTTGTCCAGTATTCGCTTATACGCCAGCCGATCAACAGCAACGCGCACCTCATCATCGCCGATGTTCGCCGCAAGCGAAATACGTGATTGCTCAAACGTGGGCAGCCATTCGATCAGGAGTTCTCGCGTATATTCATTGATTTCGACCGTTTCCAGCTGAAACTGCCGTTCATTGGAATTGAGTCTGGCCCACTCAAACAGGTTATCAATATAGGCCTTCAAATCATTGGCTTTGCGATGAGCTACCGAAATGTATTCTTTTTCTTCTTCGGAATCAGCGATTCCGGTGTTCAGCGCCTCGAGATAACCGAGCAGCGAGGCGAGCGGCGTGCGAACGTCATGCGAGAGGCTGGTCAGGATCAGCCTGTTGGCTGCATCCGCCTTCTGGAGGGATTCGATGTGCTTCTGTTTTTCGTCTATGATGGCGTTCAGCTCATAGCCAATCTCCGCCATCACATCCTGGCGCCTGGAAAATATCTTTTCCCGTTCACCGTGCCGGATCCGGCGCAGGACGTCACGCCAATACGCTTCCTCCTGTCTGATCCGGCGGATGACCACGAACTGCGCCACACAGAGCAACAGCAGAGTGACGATCACTGCGTCGGTCATACGTCACCGCCGCCAAACTTATAGCCAACGCCCCAGACCGTCAGAATGTAAATCGGACGCTCGGGATCAGGCTCGATCTTTTTGCGCAGGCGGCTGATGTGCACCATGATGTTGTTGTCGTCGAAGACGTATTCGTCCTCCCACACGGCGCGGTAGATCTGCTTTTTCGTAAAGACCCTGCCCCTGTTACGGGCCAGGAAGTACAGCAGATCAAACTCCCTGGCGGTCAGGTCGACCCTGACCGGCCCGGACCATACCTCGTGTTTTGACGGGTCAATGTGCAGTTCCCCGAGATCAAGCGTCGGCCTGTTGTGCTCATCGGCTGCGTTAAAGACCGTATACCGCCGCAGGAGCGAACCGACACGCGCCATAAACTCAATGTTGCTGAACGGCTTGGTGATGTAGTCGTCCGCCCCCATCCGCAGGCCGGATACCTTATCAACCTCACTGTCTTTTGCCGTTAGCATCAACACGGGGACATTGCTGCCTTTCCGGATGTTCGCCAACACATCAAACCCATTTTGCTGCGGCAGCATCACGTCCAGGACGATAAGCTGGTATGCGCTAGTGGTGGCTTCTCTCAGCCCTGAGTCCCCATCAAAACATGCCGTGACCGAATAGCCCTCCAGTTGCAGATTCCGCTTCAGTAACGCGCACAAATCTCTGTCGTCATCGATCACCAGTATGCGACTGCTCATGGCTGCACTTCTTTCGGTTTTTGTCCGGCCTGTGCTGCATCCGGGCGCAAGTTCCCTCTCAACCGCCCGGTCGATTCTACCTGAATTCACGAAGCAGGCATACTATTGCCCCCCTGGACAACGGCCCCGGCCAGGCGGAGACACCTGCCACAATCCGCGCCGGACGCAGCATCCTGGAAATACCGGCATCTACACTGTATCATCTGGTTAAGCCTGTTCCGCGCTGGTCTCGTCTCTCATGAAGGAGGGCACTCTGATGAAAGCGGCGCTTATCGATCGTCCCGGTGAGGTCCGTGTCACGACCGTGTCAGACCCGGTCGTCGGCCCTGACGATGTCCTGATCAGAGTCCATGCAGCCGGAATCTGCGGAACAGACCTGCACATCTTCAAAGGTGAGTACGAAGCCACCTACCCCCTGATTCCCGGCCACGAATTCAGCGGGGAAGTCGCGGCGGTCGGCGCCAGTGTGCGTAATTTTCGGGTGGGCGACCGGGTAACTGCCGACCCCAACATCCCCTGCAATCGCTGTGACTTCTGCCAGCGCAACGAGCCGAATCAATGTACCCGGTTGCGCGCCATCGGGGTCACTCAGGACGGTGCTTTCGCGGAATACGTCATTGCGCCCGAAGGCAATGTCTTTGCAATCGGAGCCATCCCCTATTCCGCCGCCGCATTGATTGAACCCTTAGCCTGCGTGGTATGGGGGCTGAAACAGGTGGAGGTGCAGCCGGGGGATAGCGCGCTGGTATTCGGTGCGGGGCCGATGGGCTGCCTTGTAGCCCAGGGCCTGAAAAGCGCGGGCGCGTCGCGGGTGGTCATCACCGATGTGGCGCCCTCGCGTCTGGCGCTGGCGCAGCAACTGGGCGCAACGGAAGCCGTTCTCGCGGACGATCAGCAGGCGGCGCGGCTCAAGGTGATCGCGCCCCACGGTTTCCAGATCGTGGTCGATGCGACCGGCATTCCCGCCATCCTGGAACAGACCCTGAACTATGTCACCCCCCGCGGCAAGATCTGGGTATTTGGCGTGGTGCCAGCAGGTGCGTTCGTCAAATTCCCTGCCTACGAAATCTTCCGGCGCGACCTCAAAATCATCGGCAGTTTCGCCGTCAATCGTACGTTCCCGCAAAGCATCGCCATGATCGAGAGCGGCGCAGTGCAGGTTGAGCCGCTGATTTCCCACCGTCTGCCGCTGGACGACTTCGAGCGCGCGCTGGACCTGGCCCAGAATGATCCGGCACGCATGAAAGTGCAGATCACGCTGTAGCGCGTGCCTTCATGCCCCGCAGCGAATCCGGGCGAACTCAACACCCGCTCAGTGCGGGCAACCCGTTTCTCACAACGGGCTGCCCGCACGATTGCCCCAGCCTCGATCCTTGCCCCGCAAAGTGGGGAAAACTGCCGCCGCAGCCGAATGGCTGCGCAGGGATTGGGGTGTTCTACCCAACAACAGCGCACAGCAGGCTCAGAACTGGCGCGACCACGCCTTCGGCCAGCGCTCGATGACCACCTTGGTCTGCGTATAGAACTCAACCGAATGGCGGCTCTGCCCGTGCAGCGTGCCAAAGAAGCTGTCTTTCCAGCCGCTGAAGGGGAAAAAGGCCATCGGCGCGGCAACCCCGATGTTGATGCCGATGTTGCCCGCCATCACTTCCGAACGGAATTTGCGCGCCGCGGCCCCGCTGCCTGTGAACACGCACGCCATGTTCCCGTACGCGCTCCGGTTGATCAGGGCGATTGCCTCGTCAAGGGAGTCAACGTGCATCATCCCCAGCACCGGCCCAAAGACCTCGGTTCGGGCCAGCGTGCCCTCCGCAGGGACATCACCCAGAATCGTCGGCCTCAGAAAATAACCGCTCTCATAGCCCGCGATTTTCGCCTCCCGGCCACCGATGATCAGCCTGGCGCCCTCGTCTAACCCGGTCTGGATCAGGCCCTGAATCCGGGCCAGACTGGCCGCTGTGATCACAGGCCCCATCTCCACACCGTCTTCAAGCCCATACCCGACAACCCGGCTCGCCACTGCGGCAGCCATGGACTCCTCAAACAACCGTCCGGCATCGCCCACGGTGATGGCCAGGGAAGCCGCCAGACAGCGCTGACCGGCGTTGCCAAAGGCGCTGTCCGTGACAATCCGGGTGGTCGCGTCCATGTCCGCATCCGGCATCACCACAATCGGATTCTTGGCCCCGCCCTGGGCCTGGACGCGCTTGCCATTGGCGGCCGCGCGCGCGTAAATATGGCGCGCTACCGGCGTTGAGCCGACGAAGCTGACCGCGCGAATGATCGGATGGTCGAGGATGGCGTTGACCGTATCCGGCCCGCCGTTGACCAGGTTCACCACCCCGGCCGGCAGCCCGATCTGATCGAGCAATTCGAAGGCCATCTGCATCGTCATGGGGCAACGTTCCGACGGCTTGACGATGACGGTGTTGCCGGTCGCGATGGCATAGGGCAGAAACCAGAACGGGATCATGCCGGGGAAGTTAAACGGGGCGACGATCGCCACCACGCCCAGCGGCTGGCGGATCATCATCTCGTCAATTCCCCTGGCAATGTCCTCCGAAACATCACCCTGCATCATCAGCGGGATGCCACAGGCGACCTCGACATTCTCAATGGCCCGCCGCATCTCGCCCCGGGCCT
>CAZGYW010000157.1:3635-6515 GCA_964530495.1 uncultured Anaerolineae bacterium | reverse complement strand
GGCAAGAGGCACAGTGGCAAGTGGCAAGAAGAAGCAGGCCGGAACGATCGTCCGCGCCTCAGTTTTTATGCTGATCGCTGATGGCTGAATGCTGACCGCTACCCGCTGTCCCCGCCGTTTGTGGCTCGTTTCGCCCGCCGCTATAATGTGCCCTCGTGCCGTGAGTGCCGCGCCGGGGCGTCAGCCCGGCCGGAAGGACGATCCTGTGAGCGCGTTCAAGACGGTCGGGGTGCTGGCCCACCCGTTTCGCCCCACTACCACGCCCCTGGCGGCGGAAATCGCGGCCAGCATGGCTTCGCGCGGGCTGGCGACCTGGGTCCGCACCGGCGAGGACGTGAACCTGCTGCATGACCTGGCGCCGGGCACCGACCTGGTGGTCGCCATCGGCGGGGACGGTGCGCTGCTGCGCGCGGCCCGGCTGTGCGCCCCGTATGACGTGCCGGTGCTGGGGATCAACGTCGGGCGGCTGGGCTTCCTGACGGAGGTGCGCGGTCCGCGGCGCTGGCCGCAGGCGCTGGATGCCCTGCTGGCCGGGCAGTTCTGGATCGAAACGCGGATGATGCTGGCCTATGAAGCCCGCCGGGGCGAGGCGGTGCTCACCAGCGGCGACGCGCTGAACGATGTTGTGGTCGGGCGCGGGGAAGTGGCCACCACCGCCTGGCTGGAAACCTACATCGACAAGGGCTGGACGACGACCTACGTGGCGGATGGGCTGATCATTGCCTCGCCGACCGGCTCCACGGCGTATGCGTTGGCGGTCGGTGGGCCGATCCTGCCGCCGGATCTGCGCAATATCCTGGTGACGCCGGTCGCGCCGCACCTGAGCATGGACCGCCCGATCGTGGTTTCCGAAGGCGCGGTGATCGACGTGTTTGTGGCGCCGGAGAACCGGTCCCACCTGGCGCTCTCGGCGGATGGCCTCCTGGCCGCGGATTTGCAGGTGGGCGACCGGGTGACCGTCCAGGCCAGCGAGTACGTGAGCCGCTTCGTGCGGCTGCGCGAACGGACGTACTTTTATCGCTCGCTGCTCAACCGCCTGGAGCCGCGCCATCCCTCCCGCCAGCGCCCGCGCCACGCCGGGTTTGTGGAGGTCGACAACGATGAGGAGTAGGGGTGCAGCATGCTGCGCCCGAGAACAAGAACTGTTGCTGGTGCTAACCGCTTCCTGTGTTTCTTGTTTTAGCTTAAAGCTGACCGCTGATTGCTGACCGCTTTTTGTCTTTCGCTTGTGCTGAAAGCTGACCGCTGAGAGCTAATCGCTAACCGCCATGACCGAACTCACCCACGAACAAGCCCTTGAAACCCCCACGCCTGACGGCCCGCTGTTCTGCACCGTCCACCCTGAGCGCGAAACCGCGCTGCGCTGCAACAAGTGCGGGCGGCCGATGTGCGTCCAGTGCGCCGTCAAGACGCCGGTCGGCTACCGCTGCCGCGAGTGCGTGCGCGCCCAGCAGGATGTGTACTTCAACGCCGGCAACCTGGATTACGTGATCGGCGGGGCGGTGGCGGCCGTCTGCAGCCTGGGCGGGAATGCTATTGCCTCGGTGCTGTCGCCGTTCCTGATGTTTTTCCTGGCGGTGGCGGTGGGAGGCTTCATCCCGCAGGTGATCAACCCGCTGGTCAAGCGCCGGCGGGGGCGCTACATGCACCTGGCAGTGGCGATCGGGGCGGCGCTGGGCGCCCTGCCCACGGTGACGCCGCTGCTGGGCTGGGCGCTGGCCGGCGCGCCGCTGACCGTGATCGCCTGGCCGCTGCTCTTCAACGTCATCCTGATCAGCATCGCCTACGGCTGGTTCCGGCGCGGCCCGTCGATCTAACCGCGGCTGCGCCTCCCAAACAAAACGGGCCGGAAGGGTGATCCCCCCGGCCCGCTGGTTACTGGCGTAAACCGTTACTTCTCTTTCTTCTGGAAGGCCGGGGCCAGCTCGAAGCGCCCGTCTGCGGTGAAGCTCCAGGCGGGGACCCACCCCAGCCCGAAGACCACCACCTGGATATCCTTCTTGAGCGGCGTGATCGTGTAGGGCTTGATGCCCTCGATGGCAACGTCCGCCCTGGCCTGAACTTCCGCCAACTGCTTGTCGTACTCCGCCCGGAGCGCGGCGATCTCCTCGTCAATGGCCAGCAGCTCGGCTTCCGTCTCCTGCACGGCGGCCTGCAGCTCGCTCTTGCGGCCGGTGGCGCGCCCGATCTTGGAGAGCGCCGACGTGCTGCGCCGGCCGCTCAGCAGCCCCAGCACGCCTTCCGCCACCGCCGTGAACTGCTGCTGCGACCCGCTGTCCACCCTGGTCTGTTCCTTCTGCAGCTCGGCCTGCTTCTTTTTGCGCTTGTCCTCCAGCTTGTCCAGCGCCTTGTCCATCGCAGCGGTGACCCTGTCCTGCTCAGCGTCACGAACTTCACGCGCCTTCTGGCGGAGCGCCGCTTCAAAGACGCCTGGCGCATCCTCCGGGTGGGCGTAGACGCCAAACTCCGGGTGGTGCTCGATTTCCAGCGGATAATCACGGTACAACACGTCCACCAGGTCGCTCTCCAGCTGCCGGAGCCGCTTTGAATCGCCCAGGGCCACCGGCACCTCGGCGAAGATCGCGCCGGGGCGCGCGGTGCTGTCGAAGTCGCGGCGGTCGACCGGGGTGGCGCGGTACTCGTCCCACTCGATGAAGCCGGAGTTGTCCAGGTCGCGGATGTGGAAGGCGTAGTCGCGGTCGGCCCGGATGTTGGACTTGCGGTCGTCATAGCGCACGCTGACCTGGGCCAGCAGCACCGGCTCGTAGGCCAGGGTCGCGGCTTCCGGGTTGTCCGCCCGGCCGCGGTAATCCGTTTCCCAGGCGCGGATGGCGTCCTCCGGGTGGACGTTGACGGGCAGGAAATACTCGTCCACGCCGC
>CAZGYW010000157.1:0-3535 GCA_964530495.1 uncultured Anaerolineae bacterium | reverse complement strand
CGCTTATCGGCCATCAGGGTGGTGATCTGCTGGCGGGTCAGCGGCCCGGCCAGGTAGCTCATCGCCCAGCGCGAGCTGAACAGTGGGGTGGCGCCTTCGTCGTGCACGTTGCGCATCAGGAAGATGCGGGACTTGAGGCTGGCGATCAGTTGCTTGACGGCGGGCAGGTTCAGGTCGGTGGCGGCAGCGGCTTCCTTCAGCCCGGAGACGATGCGGTCGGCATCGCCTTCCGTTTGCAGGCGGCCGATGAACCACGTGCCGATGTTGGCGAGGCCCTTGTAATCCAGGTCGACCGGGTTCTGGGTGGCCATCAGCACGCCCAGCCCGAAGGCGCGCGCCTGCTTGAGGAGCGTCATCAGCGGCTGCTTGCTGGGCGGGTTCTGAACGGGCGGGAAGTACCCGAAGATCTCGTCAATGTAGAGCAGGGCGCGCAGGCTGGAGGTGCCGCCCTGGCTGCGCATCCAGGTCACCAGCGATTCCAGCACCAGGGTCATGATGAACATGCGCTCGGTGTCGTTGAGGTGCGCGGTGTAGAAGATGGCGACGCGCGGCTTGCCCTCCGGCGTGTAAAGCAGGCTCTGGATGTCCATCGGCACGCCTTCCAGCCACGTGCTGAAGGACGGCGACGCGACGACGCTGTTGAGCGCCATCGCCAGGGCGAAGCGCTCCTTCTGCGGGAAGTACTGATCCAGGGCGAGCACGCCCAGCTTCTCGAATGGCGGCTCCTGTACCTGGACGATGATGTCTTCCAGGGTGAGGTCTTTGCCCGCCCGCCAGTTGTGCTCGAAGATGTTGGAGAGCAGCACATGCTCAGGGTCCTTGACCGGCTCGGCGGTCACCCCGGCCAGGGAGAGGATCGCGGTGACCATGCCCGAAATCTGCTCGCGCAGGGTCTCCTCGTTGCCCTCAAAGCCGCCGCGCGGCGCGCGCAGCGAGGCCAGGATGCTGACCGGCAGGCCCGCCGACGAGCCGGGGGTGTAGAGCGCAATGTCCGCCGCGCTGCGGAGCCGCTCCATCCGCTCCGGGGTGATGCCCCAGTCCGCCAGGCCGTTCTTCCACTGGTCGGCTTTCTTGGCGGCGTAGGCGGGCACGTCGCTGCCCTTGCGGATCGCCTCGTCCTCGTCAATCCACGGTTCGAAGGCTTTCGGGTCGAAGCTTGGGAAGTTCAGCAGCAGGTTGCCGATGTCACCTTTGGGGTCAACGATGATCGCCGGGATGCCATCCAGGATGGCTTCCTCGAGCAGGGTGATGCACAGGCCGGTCTTGCCGCTGCCGGTCATGCCCAGGACCAGACCGTGGGTGGTCAGGTCGCGCGAATCGTAATAGATCACCTCATCCTTGACGATCTCATCCGTCTCGGGCTTATAGAGGCGCCCGATGTAGAAGTTGGTCGGTGCATCAATAAAGGCCATGGCTGTACTCTCTCCGGCTGGGAAACAGGGTTACCACGCCAAGTGTACTTTCAAGCGTGCGCCGGAGGCAAGTCAGGGATTTGTTAGGGTAAGGCAAGAGCCTTCACCGCAAAGGCAAAAACCTTCACCGCAAAGGACGCAAAGTAAAGGCTTGAACAGCGAAGATCGCAAAGAAACTATAGCAAAGACCTGTTAGAGAGTTTGTCTAAACTTGTTTTTGCAGGTAGTGCTTTTCCTTTGCGTTCTTTTCAGTTGGCTTTTCCTTTGCGATCTTTGCGGTGAAGGCTTTTCTTTTCAGCCATGAAACGGCCAATTGTGTCGTCCCGGCTATAGAACGCATGTGCTAAATTGTGAGCATGATGCGCTTCAGGTAAGGAGGACAGCACCATGCAGCATACGCACCCCGCCGTCAAAGCCATCGGCGCGGACCGCATCGGCGGCTACCTGGTCGTGTGGGGCGATGCCGCGCACAGGGACCTGCACGGCGAGTACTTCACCCCCGGCACCGACCTGGCGCTGGACTGGTTCCCGCGCCGCCCGGTGCTCTACCACCACGGGCTGGACGGCACGCTCAAGACGGCGCTGGTCGGCGCGATTGACACCCTGCGCCCGGACGAAACCGGGCTGTGGGCGGAGGCCCAGCTCGACCTGCGGCGGCGTTACGTCCGCGCCGTGCTGGACCTGGTGGAACGCGGCCTCCTGGCCTGGAGCAGCGGCAGCCTGCCGCACCTGGTGGCGGTCGAAGCCGATGGGCAGATCACGCGCTGGCCCATCATCGAGGGCAGCCTGACCCCCACCCCCGCCGAGCCGCGCCGCACCTCCGTGCGGGCCATCAAGAGCGCATACGAGGCGCTCGGCCTGAGCCTGGCCCGGCTGCAAGATGACCCTGACCCTGCAATCCCTGTGGAGGATACCCATCCCATGAACAAAGAAGACCTGATCGCCGCGGTGCATGCCGCCCTGGATGAGCGCACCGCCCAGGAGGACGGCACCGCGCCGGCCCTCAAGCGCCTGCCGACCGCCGACCCCGCTGACGCGCTCAAGGCCGCGCCGCACATCGAGGTTGCCAGCCCGTATGACGCCCTGAGCGCGCTGGACATGGCCCACGGCTATGTGCTGCTGCGCGCTGCCAAAGGCTTCCGCGGCGTCTCCGAACGCTACGCCAACGCCCTGGCCCATAAGGTGCGCCGCGCCAGCCTGAGCGCCCTCAAAGCCGACGAGCTGAGCTACAGCACCCAGTCCGGTTACGGTGACGAGTGGGTGCCCGACCTGTGGAGCGCCGAGCTGTGGCGCCAGGCCCGGCTGGAGAACGTGATCCTGCCCCTCTTCCGGGCAATCGAAATGCCCTCCAACCCCTACGAGCTGCCCGTGGAAGGCGCGGACCCCACCGTCTATTACGTGCCGGAGACGACCGACGAGGCCGAGCTGGCGCTGGGCAGCGGCAACCCGATCCCGGACAGCAAGATCGGCTCCGGCAAGGTGACGCTGGCCGCCAAAAAGCTGGCCCTGCGCGTGGGCTTCAGCGCGGAGCTGGCCGAGGACAGCCTGATCCCGGTGCTGGGCATGTACCGCGAGCAGGCGATGCGCGCCCTGGCCGGAGCCATCGACAGCGTGATCCTCAACGGCGACACGACCACGGCGGCGACCGGCAACATCAACAGCGACGACGGCGCGCCGCCCGCCACCGCGACCTACCTGGCCTTTGACGGGCTGCGCAAGCTCCCGCTGGTGACGACGGCCGCCAATGCCGTGAGCGCGGGCGGCGTGCCGACGCTGGCCCTGCTGCGCCAGGCGCGTTTCACGATGGCCCACCGCTACAGCATCAACCCCAAAAACCTGGCCTGGATTGTGGACGGGGGGACGTACGCCAAGCTGCTGGGGCTGGCCGAGTTCCTGACGATGGACAAGGCCGGGCCGCAGGCCACCGCCCTCACCGGGCAGATCGGCTTCGTGGACGGCACGCCGGTGCTCGTCTCGGCGGAGATGCCGCTGACCATGGCGGACGGCAAGGTCAACGCCACCGGCAATACGGTCGGGCAGGCGGTGTGCGCCTACCGGCCGGGCTGGATCGTGGGCTACCGGCGCCGCATCGCCGCCTCGGTGGATTACCTGCCGTACTACGA
>CAZGYW010000156.1:0-6531 GCA_964530495.1 uncultured Anaerolineae bacterium | reverse complement strand
ATCATGGGCCTGGCCGACATGATGTACCGCCTGGGCGTGCGTTACGGCTCTGAGGATGGCCAGGAGTTCGGCGCGCAGGTGATGGAATTTGTGCGCTATCACACCATGGCCGCCAGCATCAAGCTGGCGAAGGAACGCGGGCCGTTCCTGGCCATCAAGGGCAGCCTCTACGACCCGGAGGATCTGCGCTGGGACCCGCCGCAGCCGATCACGCCGTACACCCGCGACTGGGGCCGCCCCCGGCTGGACTGGGATCGCATCGTGGCGGGCATCAAGCGGCACGGCATCCGCAACGGGGCGCAGAATACTGTGGCTCCGACGGGCACGATCTCGACCGTGGCGGGCTGCGAAGGTTATGGTTGCGAGCCGACCTTTGCGCTGGCCTACGTCCGGCACGTGAACGATAACGGGCGCGACCTGGAGCTGCAGTACACCAGCCCCCTGTTTGAGCGGGCGATGCGCGAGGCCGGGCTGGATGAAGCGACGATGGCACGCGCCATCGAAGCCGTGAATGTGGCGGGTTCCTGCCAGGACGTGGCGGAACTGCCGGAAGAATTGCGGCGGGTGTTCGTGGTGAGCAGCGATGTGACCCCGGAGGAGCATGTTCGAATGCAGGCGGCGCTCCAGGCGTTCGTGGACAACTCGATCTCCAAGACGATCAACATGCCGGCCAGTGCGACCGTTGAGGATGTTGAGAACGCGTACCGGCTGGCCTGGCAGCTCGGCTGCAAGGGCCTGACCGTCTACGTGACCGGCAGCCGCCAGAAGGTGGTGCTGGAGACTAACGCGACCAAGGAAGCGAAGGAAAGCGGCGCGGAGAGCGCCCTGGCAGTCCCGGAGGCAGTGGCACCGGCCCCGCTACCGCTCTTCACCGAGGAAAAGAAGCCGCGCCCGCGCAAACTCAGCGGGGAGACGTACCGCGTCTCCACGCCGCTGGGGACCACCTATGTCACCGTCAACGAGAATGGGATGGGGACGGGCCAGCCGTTCGAGGTTTTCCTGCACACGGCCAAGGTCGGTTCGGATACCGCCGCCGTGTCGGAGGCGCTCGGCCGGCTGATCTCGTACGTCCTGCGCCTGGCCTCGCCGATCCCCCCACGCCGCCGGCTAAAGGAGATCGTGCGCCAGTTAGCCGGGATCGGCGGCGGGCGGCCGACCGGGTTCGGCCCGGCGCGGGTGCGCAGCCTGCCGGATGGCATCGCCCAGATGCTGCAGGAGTACCTGGACGAGACTGAGGAGCGCGCGCAAGGCGAGCCGACCGTGCGCATCGAGGCCGTGTCGCCGGGCGCTATTCCCGGGGCGGCGCGCCAGCAGGCCCTGCCCCTGATGCCGGATAAGGCCGCGCAGATGATTGGCGACCTGTGCCCGGAGTGCGGTCAGGCCACGTTCATCAATGTGGAGGGCTGCAGGAAGTGCTACACCTGCAGCTACAGCGAGTGCTAGGCCGGGCCTGACCTGCTGCCGCTCAATGGATCACAACGCGCCCCCGCGGCCAACCTGCGGGGGCGCCCTTTTTAGTGGCGCGGGAGCGTAACCTGACGGCTGCCTGATGCTCCACGTATAGCAGGCGGTGCCCGGTCACTGATTGCATCGCCGGCATAAACCTCCTATGATGAGTTTACAATGGTCTTACAGGAGTCGATTGCGGTAAGGGGGAAACCTTGATGCGAACCTTGAGAATGCTGCTGCTGGGTGGGGCCGGGCTGCTGGCCGGATTGGCGCTGGCTGTAATGCTGGCCCTTCCGCCGGATGCCGCCCAGGCGGGGCCGCCGCTTCAGGCGGGAACGGCTCCGGAAGTGATCGAGACCGATCCGCTGGCCGGCGAAGAGCTGGCGCTGGATGGGTCGCTGACCTTTTACTTTGACCGGCCGATGGACATGGCGCGGGTGCAGGCTGCGCTGAGCGTCCAGCCGTCCACGCCGCTGGTCTTCGAGGCGCTTGACGAGACGGCGCTGCGTGTGACCGCCGAGAAGAACTGGCTGCGCGGCACCGCTTACACCTTCACCATCGGGACCGGGGCGACCAGCGCCGATGGAGTCGCGCTGGCCGAGCCTTTCACGCTGACGCTGCCGACCACCGGTTACCTGGAGGTTGCCGAAGTGCTGCCCGCCCCGGACGCGCGCGCGATCGAGACGGACAGCGCGATCACCGTGATCTTCAACCGCCCGGTGGTTCCGCTGGTGGCGGTGGAGGAAATGGATACGCTGCCCGACCCGCTGGTGTTTGACCCGGCGGTGGAGGGTGACGGCGAGTGGCTCAATACGTCGATCTATGTCTACCGTCCGGCACGGCTGGACGGCGGCACCACCTACACGGTGACGATTCCCGCCGGGCTGGAGGATGTGACGGGCGGGGTGCTGGAAAGCGACTACGCCTGGTCGTTCGCGACCGTGCCGCCTGCGGTATTGTCCTTTCTGCCGGACGGCATGGAGGGCAGCGTGGCGCTGGATGCGCCGGTGGTGATCACCTTCAACCAGGCGATGGATCGCGCCAGTGTCGAGGAGGGCTTCGCCCTGGCGGAGCAGACGCGCGGCGCGGTGGCGGGTGCATTCGCCTGGAACGAGGCGGGCACCGAAGTCACCTTCACGCCGGAGGAGCCGCTGGCGCTCGACGGTTACTATACGGTCCTGCTCGATGCCGCGCTGGCCCGCGCCGCCAACGGCGTCACGCCGCTGCCGCAGACGCTTTCCTGGAATTTCGCCACGGTCGGCAGCCCGCGCATTGTGCGCACTGAGCCGGCGGATGGTGCTGAGGCCCAGCCCTACGGCGGATTCACGATCTACTTCGCCACGCCGATGGACCAGGAATCCCTGGACGAAAAGGTGGTGATCGATCCCGCGCCAGTGCGCGAATACGACAGCTACTACTACAGCTACGACAACAGCTACGGGCTGTCTTTTGGGATGGAGCCAAGCACGGAGTACACCATCACGATCCTGCCGGGCGCGGCGGATGTGTACGGCAACACGATCGAGGAAGAGACGGTCGTGCGCTTCACAACAACTCCCTACGATCCGTCGATTACGCTGACCACACCCGGCCGGGTGGGCATCTACAGCGCCTACGCGCCGGAGACGCGCCTCTTTGCCACGCACCTCAACGTGACCGCGCTGGACCTGACCCTGGCCCGCCTGCCGCTGGAGCAGCTGGCGCGCCTGCTGGGGCCGAATAGCTGGGAGGTTGAGCAGGCCTTTGCGCTGACGCAGGCCAACACCCTGCGGCGCTGGTCGGAGACGCTGGAGTGGGAGCTGAACCAGCGCTGGTACCGGCTGCTGGCCCTCACCACGCTGGGCGAGAGCACGCCGCTCGAATGCCCCGGCGCCCCGGAGCCGCGCCTGCAGGTGGGCGGCACGGCGACCGTGATCACCGATCCCGATCCGCTGCGCGCTCGTGAAGGCGGCCCGGACGGTGAGATCGTGGAGCTGCTGTACAAAGGCTACCAGGCGCCGGTTATCGGCGGGCCGCTGTGCGATGGCGGGTTCTACTGGTGGCAGGTGCAACTGCGGGATGGCTCCCCGGGCTGGGTGGCGGAAGGTGACCCGACCGAGTACTTCCTGGAGCTGAGCACGCCCGCGCAGGAAGGCCCCACGGTTGAGGATGATATCGTCACGCAGGCGGCCGGCGGGGCCGCGGCGCTGCCTCCCGGGGCGTACTACCTGCGCGTCACCTCCCCGGAAACGGAAGGCCGCGACTACGACCCGCTCACCCATATCCTGGTCGTGGCGACTGCCAACCTGACCCTGAAGTATTCGAGTGACAGCGCGCTGGTGTGGGTGACCGACATGGAGACCGGGGAGCCGGTCGCGGGCGTGCCGGTGGCCTTCTATGACCAGGACTTCGTTGAGGTGGCACGCAGCGTGACTGATGCCGACGGGCTGGCGCGCGCGTCAATCCCGCCGCTGGAGAACCTGTACGAGTACCTCTTTGCGGTCGTGAACACGCCGGAGGCGTTCGGGTTTGCCGCCAGCGACTGGGCGTGGGGTATCGAGCCATACGACTTCAACCAGAACGCGGACTACTACCCGGCGGACACGCGGGGCTACCTGTATACTGACCGGCCGATCTACCGGCCCGGCCAGCCCGTGTACTTCCGCGGGGTGCTGCGCGCGCGGGACGATGTGACCTACACCCCCCACACGCTGCAGGAAATCCCGATTCGGGTGGAAGATAACCGGGGCGAGACCGTCTTTGAGGCGACGCTGCCGCTCAACGAGTATGGGACGTTCAGCGGCCAGTTTGACCTGGTGGATGACGCCAGCCTGGGCTACTACCAGATCATCGCCGAGGTGGAGGAGACCGAGTGGTACAGCCCGCGCAACTTCAGCGTAGCCTTCAGCGTGGCCGAGTACCGCGCGCCGGAGTTCGAGGTCAGCCTGACGCCGGAGGTGCCAGCCGTCGTGCAGGGGGAGGACATCCGGGTGCTGGTGGAGGCCCGCTACTACTTCGGCGGCGTGGTCTCTAACGCGGATGTGAGCTACACCGTTTCCGCTCAGGACTACTTCTTCGATTACCGCGGGCTGGAACGGTACAGCTTCGTTGACTACAACTATGACGAAGGCCCGAGCCGCTACTACTACGGCGGTTACGGGGAGGTGATCGCGGATGGCGTCGGCACCACCGACGACCAGGGCCGCTTCCTGATCGCGCTTCCGGCGGACCTGGGCGACAGGACCCAGAGCCAGAGCCTGACCATCGAGGTCTCGGTCACCGATGAGAGCGACCAGGCCGTCTACAACCGCGAAAGCGTGATCGTCCACCAGGGCGAAGTATATGTGGGCATCCAGCCGGAGCAGTACGTGGGGCAGGCCGGTGAGGAGAACGCGATCAACCTGATCGCCGTGGATTGGGACGGCGCGCCGGTGGCCGGGCAGGAGATCGCCTGGGAGGTCGTGGAGCGGCGCTGGTCGTCCGTCCAGGAGGAAGACGAGAACGGGCGTACCGTGTGGACGTGGGAAGTCGAGGACCTGCCGGTAGATGGCGGCGCCGGGATTGTGACTTCCGGCGCGGATGGCACGGCGGCGTTCACATTCGTGCCGCCGGTGGCCGGGACGTACAAGGTCCTGGCGACGACCCGCGACGCGCGCGGCAACGAAGTGCGCTCCTCGACGTTCGTGTGGGTCTCCGGGCAGGAGTTCGTGGCCTGGCGCCAGCAGAACAGCAACCGCATCGACCTGATCACGGATCGTGACAGCTACCAGGTCGGGGACATGGCGGAGATTCTGATCGCCTCCCCGTGGCAGGGCGAGGCGACGGCGCTGGTCACCATCGAGCGCGGGGATGTGCTGCACCATGAGGTGATCCCGCTGGAGACGAACAGCACCGTCTACCGCTTCCCGATCGAGGACGCTTACGCGCCTAACGTGTTCGTGGCGGTGACGCTGGTCAAGGGCGTGGATGAGAATACGCCGGTGGCCGAGTTCCGGATGGGCCTGGCCGGGATCGCGGTCGACCCGTCGCGGCGGGAGATCGCGGTCACCGTGCGGCCCGATCGTGAGCAGGCCGGGCCGCGCGAGACGGTGACCTACACCGTGGAAACGACAGACTTTGAAGGGAATCCGGTGCCGGCCGAGGTGGGCGTGGGCCTGACTGACCTGGCCGTTCTGGCGCTGGCCGAGCCGAATAGCCAGCCGCTGATGCAGGTCTTTTACGGGCAGCAGGGGCTGGCCGTGCGGACGGCGATCCCGCTGACGCTCAGCGTAGACCAGCTCACCCAGACCACGCTGGACACGGTCAAGGGCGGCGGCGGCGGCGGGGACGAGGGCGGCATCTTCGAGGTGCGCCAGGAATTCGTAGACACGCCATACTGGAACCCGATCCTGACGACCGACGAAAACGGGCAGGCGACCTTCGAGGTCACGCTGCCGGACAACCTGACAACCTGGCGGCTGGATGCCCGTGCCGTCACGGATGGGCGGGATGGGATCACGCTGGTCGGGCAGACGACCGTCGACCTGATCAGCACCAGGCCGCTGCTGGTGCGGCCGGTCACACCGCGCTTCTTTGTGGTGGGTGACGTGGTGACGCTGGCGGCGCTGGTCAACAACAATACTGACGAGCCGCAGGAAGTGGCCGCGTCGCTCCAGGCGGCGGGCCTGACCTTCAACAGCCCGCAGGATATCGTGGCGGAAGTTCCCGCTGGCGGACGGCAGCGCTTCGAGTGGAACGTGACGGTTGAAGACGTGGCGAACGTCGATCTGACGTTCTACGCCAGCGGCAACGATGGCGCGTTCACCGACGCCAGCAAGCCGCCGCTGGGGCAGGGCGATGATCGGCTGCTGCCGGTCTACCGCTACGAGGCGCCGGAAGTCGTGGGCACAGGCGGCATGATTGCCGAGCCTGGCTCGGTAACAGAAGCAATCAGCCTGCCGCGCCGCTTTGACGTGACGCAGGGCGAACTGGCTGTGCGCGTGGATACGTCCCTGGCGGCCAGCACCCTGGATGGCCTGACCTACCTGGAGAACTTCCCGCACCAGTGCATCGAGCAGACGGTGAGCCGCTTCCTGCCCAACGTGATGACGCTCCGGGCGCTGG
>CAZGYW010000155.1:4415-6534 GCA_964530495.1 uncultured Anaerolineae bacterium | reverse complement strand
AACTCGTCCGGCATCCGGCCGGAACAACAGAACGAAAGGGTGTCGTGGCCAGTCGCTGGGGGCGTAACGGCTCAGGCAGATGGATCGCAGGCCTGGTAGTGGCAGCGGTGCTCGGCGTGGTGATCACGCTGGCCGTCACGGTAGACAGCCGCATCGCCGCCTGGAACCGGGACCTGGCCCAGAACGCGGCGGAAGCCTCCGCCCGGGCCGGGGCCAACAGCCTGCGGGAGTTGCTGCACACCGCCGCCTACGCATGCGGGCAGACCGCCGACACCTTGATCCTGGAGCAGGTCCAGCTCTACGCCGACCTGAACCAGGTCCCGGATGCGGACTGGGGCCTCAACGTCCAGGCTTACTACCTGGTCGGGGCCGCCGATGCAACACTCGTGGACCTTACCAACCCCACCACCGGCGCACGCTGGAAAGTGGGCAGCACCGGCAGCCTGCCGTGTGATACTGTACGCGGGCTGCATGTTGAGGTGTTCTACCCGCAGGAAACGCTGGTGACCCGCCTGCTCGGCGTCGAGCACGCCCGGGTGAAAGTGGACGCCATCGCGACCTGGCAAGACGGGCGCTGGTGCGGGGACTACGCCGTTATCGGGCTGGACCCCGATCCCGCCGCGCCGGTCGTGACGATCGAAGGCTCCGGCCTGGAGATCGAAGCGGGCGGCATCCACAGCAACGGCGGGCTGGCCCTGCGCGGCGCAGAAACGCCCCTCCAGTTGGACCCGGAATACCCGGTTGAGCTGGGAGTGGGCGCAGGGGCCGGGCTGGTGTGGGAATCGGTCACACCCGCCGGGATCGTCCCGGTGGAGGCTGGCACATTACCATCCGATTCAGTGAGTCAACGGCAGGACTTCCTGCCGGACGGGGCGCTGTGGCAGGCCGCGGAAGCGCGCGGCCAGGCCCATCACCTGCCGGGCGGGATCGACGGAGCCGCAATCGCGGCCCGCGGGGACGGGCTGTACGTGACGGACGGGGCGGTGCTGCTGGACACGCTGCCGCCTCATCCGGACGGAAGCCCCTGGCACCTTACCATCGTTACGGAAGATCGCATCACGGTCGCGGCCGGGCTGGCTGCCGACCTCGCGCCGCACAGCGGCGGTGTGCTATTCTATGCGAATAGCCCGGACGCCCAGGCGGCGATCGAGGTGGTAGAAAACGCTAACCAACTGGCCGGGCTGATCCTGGCGCCTAATGGTACAATTAAGCTGAACCTTACCGGGGGCGCGCTGCTGGAGGGATTAGTGCTGGGCCAGCGGGTCGCGGTCACGGGGGAGGGCGGCGTCATTCGCCACCAGCCCGCGTACTGCCCGCCGGCCCCGGCAGCGGTGGCCTGGATCGGTCAGCCGCCGGGCAGTCTGGCAAGTGCGCGGATTATCGCAGGAGATGGTCGGTAAGCGTATGTTCACCAACGTAAGAAGCTATCTGCCCTTCTTCATCCTGATCGGAGCCGCACTGCTGCTGGCCCTGGTCGGGTTCATCAGCGGCCTGAGCAGCTTCAACGCCAACCAGCAGGTCGCCGCCCAGGCGACCGCCACCCCGGTGGCGCTGGTCGGTGGCCTGACGCCGACCCCGGCCCGCCCCAGCAGCCCGGCCCTGCGCCCGCCGCAGGATGGGCTGACGGTCGCGCTCAGCGGGGAGATGGCCAACGGCGGCTACTGGCGCTGGGAAGACATCGCCAACCTGAGCGGGGTCTACGGCGCGGCCGGGCAGTTGCAGACGGTGACGCGCGGCGGGGCCAGCTACAGCGGCATCCCGTTCAGCTACCTGCTCCGCTACGCCCAGATCAACGCTGGCACGGATCGCCTGTTGGTGAGCACCCGCTCCGGGCGGCAGACCCTGTACGCCCTGGGCAGCATCGACGATTTCGCGGGCTACGTGATCGCTCCTGCGCCGGACAACACGCTGGCCCTGCTGGCACCGGCCGGGCGCGACTTCGACACGCTGGCCGGGCTGACCATGATCCAGGCGGCGCGGGCCAACGACGTGCGCGACGAGCAGGCGCCGACAGAACGGAAGAGCGTCGTGTAGGGAAAGAGTGTAGGAAAGGGAGTAGATAACGGTGGTCGCCGTATCATAAAAAAAATGATTTTTGAGAGGGTATCCGGCAACGGAG
>CAZGYW010000155.1:0-4405 GCA_964530495.1 uncultured Anaerolineae bacterium | reverse complement strand
GGCGCGGGCCAACGACGTGCGCGACGTGCAGGCACCGACCATCCCGGCCCGGCCCGATAGTCTGCTCCTGACGGGCAGCATCCGGCGCGGCGGGCTGTGGAACTGGGATGACCTGAGCGGGCTGCTGGGCGTTTACGCCACCGCCGGGCAATACCGGACGGTGACGGCGGCCGGCGGCACATACAGCGGGGTGCCGGTCGCGTACCTGTTCCAGTACGTGGAGGTCACCCGCGACCGGGTGAACGTCATCGTGCTGCATGATCGCTCCGGAACCGAGCACTCTGGAACGAGTGCGCTGCTAAGGTGTGAAGACTGCATCTTCGCGCGGGCCAGTGATGGCACATTGACCCTGGTTCAGCCAGGCGGCAATTCCACACCTGTGCTGCAGTTGGCAAGCATTTACATTCCGTAGGAACACGGTGGCAGGCACTTTCATCAAGCCACTCAACGCCTGGAGTGACACGGTATCATTTATATCGAGGTGTGAAAATGAACGAGACAAAGGGAAGACTACTCAACAGAAAAACGCAGTCCGGGCAGGTGATCATCCTGATGGCCTTCGGCATGATCGCGCTGCTGGCCGTGCTGGGTCTGGCCATCGACGGCGGACGACTCTATTATCTGGAGCGTGACGCCCAGAACGCCTCTGACGCAGCGGTGATGGCCGCCACCTACGCACTCTGCACCGGCGCTGATCCGGCGGCTGTTGTCCAGGCCGGAATGAATGCAGCGCAGAACAACGGCTTCTTCAATGACGGCACCACAATGACGGTAACAGTCAGGCAGCCGACTGCAGGAACCTTGAGTTCGCCGCTTCCGGTCAGCACCTTCCAGGAAGTGATCATCAGCGCCGAGATTCCCTCCTACTTCATTCACCTGGTGTACGGCGGGGACCTGGCGGTCACAACCTATGCCCTGGGCCACTGCAGCGCCCCCACCTGGAACCCGGCTGTAGATGGCCGCGCAGTCCTCGCCACGGCAACCTGTGCTGAATGCGGCCAGGTCATTCACCTTACGGGTAGCGATCTGGTTATCGATGGCGGGCTGGGAGCTAACGGCGGCATCATGTACAACCCATCGGGTGCCCCGCCCGTGTGCGTCACCGGCCCGGACGATCCCACCGGCTGCATCGGCGTCATAGGGCCAACGGATTTCTATCCTGACGGTGGCTCGTGTGAGTTCAAGGGCAAAGATCAGTATCTGACCGATGGTCCCAATTCGCTTGCCGGGCCATTCTCGGTGCCGGAGCTGTACCACATAGATGACTACCGTCCCGGCGGCGTGTATGCCGAAGCCGCCAAAGCGGATAACAACCGGTATGCTTACATTGTGGGAGACTTCGCCCACATTAACACATCGGATACCAGCCAGATGCCGGGCACCGCTGAGAGTATCTCGATCAAGGCTTGGTTCGAGCGCGGCGGTCTGCTCTTTGTTGAAGGCAATATCGACAAGGTCCGATTCCATACGGGCGTCACCCTCACCATGGTGGCATCCGGGACGATTGACATCAAGGACTTTGAGGGGATGGTTGCCTACACCCCCGATCACCTGATGATCTTCACCACAGCCAGCAACAGCTGCGGTGACGTCCTGCTGTCCACCTCCGGTACGGCCGGCTGGGACGGTGTCATCTATACTCCCAATGGAGGGGCTGAAGTGCCAGGGAACAGCGCGACCGCGATCGGCGCGATTATCGCTCGCACGGTGAAGATCCCCGGCTCGCACCTCTTCATTGATTACCGGTATGACTACCTGCCTGTGGTGGGGTCGCCGTCAATCGAGGTTGTGGAATAGCTGCGGTACCGCCATGCGCACATGCTGAGTCTGATGGCAAGGGGAGGTAATGCTCCCCTTGCCTCAGCCCATTAGTTGGGGAGGGATGTGGATGGACTGGAAGAAACTCAAACAGCGCATCGGTCGCGGTCAGCGCGGCCAGAGTCTCGTGGAATTCTCGCTGACGGCGATTATCCTGATCATGATTCTGTCGGGGCTGCTCGATCTGGGCCGCCTCTATTTCATTTATGTGGCCCTGGAGGACAGTGTTGGTGAAGGCGCGCTTTATCTCTCGCTCAACCCTCTGTGTCTTACTGCGGCGGATACCGATATGAGCGCAACGCCACCCGTGGACTGCTCCGACCCGAACAACGCTGAGTGGCGGGTGCGGAGTGCGGTCGGCGGCGTGCTGGACTGGTCAACGGCGACCATCACTTCATCCGCGCCAATCCCAGCGGCCGGACAGACCGTCCAGGTAACAATTGTCTATCCGTATCGCATGCTGACGCCGATTATGGCGCAGATCACCAACCAGATTGATCTGACCGTGGTGGCTACCCAGACTATTTTCAACGATCCTCCGGCCTGATCCGATCGTGCCGCGCCAAGTCGCAAGTAAAGCCTGGAGAAGTGACCTTATGCACACTAAGCCATTATCCACACACAAACAGGGTCAAGCGCTGGTTGAGTTCGCGTTGATTCTGCCCGTTGTGCTCTTTTTGATCTTCGGCATCATCGATTTTGGCCGGCTGCTGCTGGCCTATACCTCAGCCTCTGCCAATTTGCGGGAAGCTGCGCGTTATGCGACGACCGTCGGCCAGATTGGCACCAAACGCTACATGGACTGTACCGGCATGGAGACGACGGCGCGCAATGTATTCTTCGTCAATGCGCAGCTTGTGGAGATTCGCCACTTCGAATCCGATGGCACGCTGATTTCCACAGACTGCGCCGGACTGACGGATGCCGCCCTGGCCAATGGCGATTACCTGCAGATCGAAAGTGACAACACCGTCAACCTGCTCACCCCGTTCCTCAACAGCGCTTGGCCAAGTATCACGCTCAATTTCGTGGCCCAGCGCACCATCGTGAAGGAAATCGAGCTGGTTGAAGGTGCGGGCGATACGGAGCCAGACGGCCTGAACGATGCCTGGGAAATGACCCATTTTGGCGACCTCAGCCAGACCGCGCTGGATGATCCCGATGGCGACGGCTGCAATAACGGCTGCGAGGAAGCCGTTGGCACAGACCCGAATGATCCGGACACAGACAACGATGGAATGCTCTACAACAGTTGTGGCGCCGACCTAAACGACGGCCGGGAGCTGTTCTTCTACGGCACCAGCCCCCTCCTGGCGGATACGGATGGCGACGGCATCGACGATGGCGAGGAGATCTGCGCCGGCACCGATCCGACCACGTTTGAGCCAAAGGCACTCAATGATTCGGTGACAATCCTTTCCTACGGTATCACCAATATTTCTATCCTGCTCAATGACGTGGCGCAGGTGCCGACAGAGATCGAAATTCTGGCCTTTGACGCTGCCACAACACAGGGTGGCACTGTTACCATCAACGACAACGGGACTGTTGGTGTTAACCTGGGCTGGGACGACTTCGCCGAATACACCCCGCGGCCCGGCTTTGTGGGCACCGACACCTTCACCTACACCATCACGGACGGCTCCGGCCTTACCTCCACCGCGACTGTGACGCTGACCGTCAACCCCGGCCTCGCCACCCCCGTCCCCACCGCTATCCCGGCGGACACTATCCACGCCGCGCCCTTCTGGGAACAGGTGGTGGACAGCCACGCGGACTGGTGGCGGCTGGACCGCGGCGCGGTCTTCATGGGCTATGATGACTGGCAGGTCGAGTGGTGGAACTACAGCGGCAGCACCATCGCCGATGTGGATGCGGCCATGCTCAACACGCCCTGCACCACCACCCAGCCCGCCACCGTCCCGCTGACCTTCAACTGGGGCAACGGCGCGCCGGATACTGGCGCCTGCGGCATCGGGGCGGATGGCTTCGCCGCGCGCTTCACCCGCTCCTTCGGCACAGATACCACCTTCACCGCCTCCTTCAAGATCATGGCCGATGATGCGATCGAGATCCTGATCGATGGCGTGGGCGTCCTCAGCAACTGGACGCTGGGCGGCGGCCTGTATGAATCCGAATTCACCCACACCTTCGCCGCCGGCGTGATGCACACCATCGTGGTCAAGTACGCCGAGCTGAACGGCAACGCCATGCTCGTTTTCGCCCCGCACGACGGCACTAACGACGACCGAGGCGTGTGCGGCTGGGCGATGGACGGCAGCGACGGCTACCTGAGCGCCCCCGCTTGGACGGACTTCCCCAACCGGGACTACTACAGCTACTCCGAGTGCCACCTGGAGCTGCGCGGCGCGGTCAACATGACCGGCATCGCCAACCCTGAGCTGACCTTCTGGGAGCACTGGGTGCTGGCTGACGCCAACGACACCGCCTGGATCGAGGTGCGCGAGTACCAGGGCGGCACGCCGTGGTACGGCCGCCAGCTTCACGCCGGGGCGGAAACGCAACCTGCCTGGACGCGCCAGGTGATCGACCTCGACCGGTTCGACGCCATCAACATGAGCACCGG
>CAZGYW010000154.1:1026-6552 GCA_964530495.1 uncultured Anaerolineae bacterium | reverse complement strand
GGCATACGCGATGGAATCTCGTGACTGGAGTTCAGACGTGTGCTTTTCCGATCTCAGGCCGGAGAAATCCTCCCCGATGCGCTCCAGCTGGGTGTGGTAGATGGCCCGCCCGCCACCGTCCACGACGATGGCGCAGCAGGTGGACTCGATACGCAGCTTGACGATATCGCCGTACAGGGCGCTGATGCTCGTCGCTCCCAGGTCAAACAGGCCGACCAGGACGCCGTTGAATTCCCCGAACTCGCCAATGATCGGCACGCCGACCGCGATCACCTCCGCGCCGCCCGGTCCCAGCGGCAGGATGTCCGAGAAGGTCGAGTCCGGATAGTGCAGCATTTCCTGAAAGAACGGCTGACCCGACCAGTCGATTGGCGAGGACTCCGCGCGTTCCGGGTAGGCGGCGCTGATTGTGCCGCGCGTATTGAGCAGCACCACCCCGGCGTCGAAGACCGCCAGCCGGTTCGCGGCGCGGGCCAGCGCCGCCTGGCGCGTGAGGTCGTTGGCGGCCCGCAGGTTTGCCACGCGGGCCTCGCTGGTGAGGATATCCGTGTATTTGGACAGTTCCACCGCAAGCTGGCTGGCGGAGAGGCGGCTGAGTTCCTGGTTGCGCTGGACGACCAGGTCTTCCGTCACCTGGCGATATGCGAAGAAGGTCAGCAGGCCAACCGCGCCCAGGATGATTGCCGTCGGCACAAACGACCACGCGAAGATCTTGGTTTGCAGCCCGCGGAGGTTAAGTCTGAAGCGCACCGGTCAGCCCTGCTCGCTACTGCCCTGGGCGCTCTCGATGGTACGGGCCAGCTCCCGCACGATATCGATGGGCGCCTGGCCCAGCACAAAAATCTGGTCCCAGGCCTGGGCGGCGAGCCGGGAAGCCTGGGCCATATTCGGGAAAATCTCCGTCGTGACGGAATAGCCCTTGAGCTGGCCGTCCGCAAAGGCCGCGATGTTCAGGTCGGCCGTTTCTTCCGGGAACTCGGCACGGATGAACCCCGCCCAGTCATCGAGCAGGGAGGCGCGGGCCGGTTGCAGGAAGTTGGCGCGGGCCATCGCCCGGCCGTAGTCCTGGCTGATCAGGAATTTGAGCAGCGCCCAGGCCATGTCCGGGTGGCGCGTCCGGGCGTAAATGCCGAAGCCGTCGGTGGTGGCCAGGGTGACGCGCCGGGCCGGGCCGGCCGGCATGGGCGCCACCCCGACGCGGAAGCGCGCGCCCGCCAGGATGTCTTTGAGCGCCCAGGAGCCGTCCTCCACCATCGCCACCCGCCGGGCGACGAAAGCCTGGCGGGTGCCCATGTTCTGCACATCCAGGGGGGCGGCCATCACGTGGTCATCCCACATCCGGGCGCGAACCCATTCCAGCGCCTCCAGCGCTTCCGGCTCCCCCAGCAGGCAGCGGGTCGGATCGGCCGGGTCCACAAAGTGACCGCCCCAGGCGTTGACGTGAATCTGCAGGCGATCCCAGATCGGATCCAGCATGCTGCCCCATAGATCGGTCTGGCCGTCGTCATCCCGGTCGTGAGTGAGGGCGCGCATGGCGGCCAGGTAATCGTCATGATCCCAGGTGTCGTCCGGGTAGGGGACGTCGTAGGCGTCGAACAGGTCTTTGTTGTAGTAAAGCGCCAGCGCGCCGTGATACTTGGGCAGCCCGTACTGGCGGCCGTCCGGCAGGAAGAAGGATTCATACTGGGCGCGATCCCAGTCGTCGATCGTCGCCTGGTCCAGGTCGGCTTCCACGTAGGGCCGCAGGTCCAGGACATGCCCCTGCTGGGCCCACACCGGGAAGAAGTCGCAGCAGCCCTGAAAGACATCCGGGGCGGTTCCGGCCCGCATGTTGTCCAGCATCTGGACGGCCAGGTTGTCCTGGTCGGGGGTATAGAACACGCTGGTGCCGGGATGTTCCGCCTGGAAGCTGGCGATCATCTCCTGTGCCATGGCCGGAAACCACTCGGTCTTCCAGTCCTGGTAGACAAGCTGGACGCGTCCGGCGGCAGGGGACGGAGCCGCCGCCCGGGGCGCGCATCCGCCGCCAAGCAGCAGCCCGGCAGTCGTCAGGCCGGTGGCACGCAAAAAGGCCCGGCGGGAAAGCCCCCGCCCGGGCGCCGGGGCGCGCTGTGCAGCGCTGGGTGAAGTCACCTGTGTGGGCATCGCCATTGTCCAATACGCGTTGAAACGACGGCTGCCGGGCCAAAGAAAACCCGATTGCTGCGCGCAGACCGTCAGCAGCGCGGCTGACCCCCGCAACCTGTGCGGGCGGTCACCCCTGGTGTTGGCAAGCTGCCGGCGGCCCGCTGATGGACCCGCCGCTTGCGCCTGTGTCTCTTGCCGCGCCGTCTTTATCCCCTATGCTACACCAGTTTTGCCATTTTTGGCACTGTCAGGGACTCTCAATTTCGCCGCCAATAGCCACTGGCGGGCCGATGCAGACCTCCGCCGGATGGGGACGGACAAAGCGTTCGTGACCCTGCACGGCCGGCCCCTGATCCAGCACCTGCTGGAGCGGGTGGCCGACCTGGGCCAGCGGGAAACCTTCCTGGTGACCAACCGCCCGGCCGATTACGCCCATCTGGGGCTGCCAATGTTCACGGATGTGCTGCCGGGCAAGGGATCGCTGGGTGGCATCTACACGGCGCTGCAGGTCAGCCGCAGCGCCTACACATTCGTGCTGGCGGTGGATATGCCGCTCGTGCGGCCGGCGCTGCTGCGCTATATGGTGGGCCTGTGCGCGGAGGACGCCTACGACGTGATCGTGCCATGCGTGGAGGGGCACCTGGAGGGCCTGCACGCGATCTACGGCAAGGGCTGCCTGGCCCCGATCCAGCAGCAGCTTGAGGCCGACCGCCTGAAGGTGATCGCGTTTTACGATGCGGTCCGCACCCGGCTGGTGGAGGACGAGGAGCACCGCCGCTTTGACCCGGCCGGCGGTTCGTTCTTCAACGTGAACACGCCCACCGACCTGGCGGAAGCGGCGCGCCTGTATGATGCCGACCCGCTATGAGGCATGTCCTGGCGGCCGGGCTACAGACAACAAAAATCCGCACCTCAGGGTGCGGATTGTCGTTCTGGCGGTGGAAGCTCAGGCGCGGGCCAGGAGCATCGGGCGGCCGCGCAGGCGGGTGTGCTTGAGCGCCTGCAGGACGGCCTCCGCGTGCGTTTCCGGCACGTCGAAGAATGTTTCGTGCTGCTCGATCGTGATCGCGCCGATGGTGTGGCCGGGGATGCTGGCCGTGCTGGCGACGGTGTAAACCACGTCTGCCGGGCGTACACCGCTGGAGCGCCCCACGCTCATGTGCAGGCGGACCATGCCCGCCTCGTGACTGGTGCGGCCGCCCTTGCCCGGGCGCGGGCCAACGCGCCGGGGGCCGGCTTCCCGCCGGGCGGGTGCTTCACGGTGGCGCATGCCACGGTCTTCCTGCCACGGCCGGATTTCTTCCAGCGGGCGCTGGGCCTCCCCGGCACGCAGCAGGCGGATGGCCGCCAGCGCGATCTCCTCCGCTGAGTGCCCCAGTTCCAGCATGGCCTTGAGCACGGTGTATTCGCGGTTGGTGGTCGGCTGGGTCGCCTCGGCGCCCATCTGGGCTGCGAACTGCTCGTCGCGGCGCTGCAGGATCGCCTGGCGCTCCGGCAGCTCGGCGCGGGTGATCGGCTTGCGGGTGAAGGCCGCGATCTGCCGGATCTGGCCCTGCTGGGAGGGCGTCACCAGGGTGATCGCGTCCCCGCCGCGCCCGGCGCGCCCGGTGCGGCCGATGCGGTGCACGTACTCAATCGCCAGCTGCGGGATGTCGAAGTTGATGACGTGCGACACGTCGGGGATGTCCACCCCGCGGGCCACCACGTCCGTCGCCACCAGGATGGTGAGCTGGCCGTTGCGGAAGCGGTTGAGGATGCGCTCGCGCTCCGGCTGGGGCAGGTCGCCGTGGATCGCCTCCGCCGGGTAGCCGCGTGCGATCAGGGTTTCGGCCAGGTCGGCGGCGCCAGCCTTGGTCCGGGCAAAGACCAGCGTGTTTTTGAGGTCTTCGCTCTCCAGCAGGCGGCTGAGGGCCGCCACCTTGTCGCTTTCGCGGACCAGGTAGAAGCGCTGGGCGATGTTCTCTACCGTGACCTCGCGGGACTGGATGGCGATGTGCAGCGGGTCGCGCATGTAGGTGCGGGCCAGGTTCAGGATCGGCGCGGGCAGGGTGGCGGAAAAGACCGTGGTCTGGCGCGTGGCCGGGTCGGTCGCGGCCAGGATCGCGGTCACGTCTTCAATGAAGCCCATCTTGAGCATCTCGTCGGCTTCGTCCAGAATGACGAAGCGCACGCCCTCCAGGTGCAGCGCCCGCTGCCGGATCAGGTCCAGGGTGCGGCCAGGCGTCCCGACGACGACATGCACGCCCTTGTGCAGGCGGCGCGTCTGGCGCTCGTAGGGCTGGCCGCCGTAGACCGGCAGGACGCGCACACCCAGGTTCCGGCCGTAGCGGTAGATGGCTTCCGCGGTCTGGATCGCCAGCTCGCGGGTGGGGGTCAGGATCAGGGCCTGGAGTCCCCCGTCCGGGGCCAGGCGCTGGAGCATGGGCAGGGTGAAGGCCGCGGTCTTGCCGGTGCCGGTCTGGGCCTGGCCCATCACGTCGCGGCCTTCCAGCAGGGGCGGGATCGCCTCCAGCTGGATCGGGGTCGGCTGGACGTGCTCAAGCGCGGCCAGGGTTTCCAGAAGTTCCGGCATCAGGGCCAGATCGGTAAAACTGACAGTCATGGGTGCTCCTGCAGCAAAAGACCCCGCCGCGCTTCAGAACGGGCAGGGTCAGGGACGTCGCATTCATTCGTTATTCGCAGGGTGCCAGTATACGCGAAAATCCGGCGAATGCAATCCCGAATATGGGCGGCGGGCAGGCGAAAAGCCACAGAAGGGCTGAACACGGATCGCACAGAACATTTCCTGTTCCTTGATCTGTGTCGATCAGTCCGATCCGTGTCGAATTGCCTTTCGTGCGGGACGGCAACAAAAAAGGCGGCGGGAGTTGCCTCCCACCGCCCGGGGGTGCGGCAGTGGGGACTGACTTGCGCCAGCCCCCATCTGGTCACGGGTTACGGTATTGGACAGGCAGGGCTGGCCAACCCGGCATTGAAGTCGAGCAGGATCTGGGTGAGCTGACCGGCCAGCACCAGGTCCGGTTCGGACATGGCGTCGTACGGGCCGTAGCGCATCAGCAACCCTTCAGCTTCCCGGTAGGAGGCCTTGATCGGGTTGGTGTTCGCGCCGCTCACTTCGACTGCGATGTACGCACGGCCAAGCTGGAACCAGGCGTTGCCACCGGTCGCGCCGTACTCGAAGACCTGGGCATAGGTGAAGGTGCTCCCCATGAACAGGGTGTCCGGGTTCGGGATGATGCAGACCGGGATGGCGGTCACGCTCTGGGTCGTGATTGCGGTGGTGACTGCCGTCGCGCTGCAGATGGGGGTGCCACCTTCAGTGCTGCTGATTGAACCATCCGCATTGATGTAGAAGTTAGCATTGCCGTACTTGTTGGCGCCACCAACCGCTACATCCTG
>CAZGYW010000154.1:0-1016 GCA_964530495.1 uncultured Anaerolineae bacterium | reverse complement strand
GGTCATGTTCTCCGGCGCTTTCAGTTTCTTCGTCGTTCCCGTCAACGTGAGGCTGGCGTCTTCGACCCCGACGTAGTCTTCTTCAATCGCATCCCAGATGTAGACCATGCCGCCGAAGCCACGGACGTTCTTGAACTCGTTGAGGTTGTAGATCGTATCCTCGCTGCCGGGTACCGACGAGCTGAAGTCATGGGCGGTATTGTCGAGGATGTCGGGCCGGGCCGGGTACATCGCGTCGTCGTTGTTGGCATTGGTACCACTCTTGAGCCAGCCGTCGGTCTTCTCCAGCCCGTAGTCCAGATGGATGTTGATGTACACGAACCCACCATCAGCAGGCAGTGTGACCTGAACCTCGGTGGTGCTACCATACCCGCCGCTGTAGCTCTCCAGGGTGATGATCTCGCCATACGTGGCGATCTCAGTCCCGGGGACGAAGCAGTTCATCAGGTTGTCCGGTGTCGGTTCACCTTCGTTGTACGGGTTAACCGTCAGGCCATCGTACACGTGGACCGGCATCGCGCCCTGTGTCACGAACGGATACGGGATGCTGAGCGTAACAGTCTCACCGGGCATCCCAACGTAGAACACGTTGTAGAAGAACTGGCCGGGGTTGCTGTCCGACAGCTTGTAGTACGGTGTCGAGCTGGTGTAGCGCTGGTTGTCCGGCGTGAAGATCAAGCGGAACTGCTCGCCGAAGTCGCACAGCGACGAGTTGGTGACCGCGCCGGGCTGCGAGCTGTAGTAGCCGCTCGTATCCGAGGCGGTGTCCGTGCGGCTGTGGCCAGCATCGTCAGTGTAGCTGCCGGTGGCCGTGCCGGTGTTGCTGTACCAGGTGCCCGCCGACGTGGTGTTCGTGCCAGTGGCGGTGCAGGTCATCGACTCGCCAGCTTCCAGCGCAGTCTTCGGACAGGTAACCGTGACTCCCTGGTTATCCGTGACCGTGACATTGCTCAGCGCCACGTTGCCAGTGTTGGTAACGGTGTACTTCCACGTGACCTCGCCGCCAACCAGCACCA
>CAZGYW010000153.1:0-6553 GCA_964530495.1 uncultured Anaerolineae bacterium | reverse complement strand
AGGCGGCCTCGTTCTTCGCGGTCGCGCACTTCCGGGGCGTGACGTTCGGGCAGATCCTCTACGGCGGGGATGACGTCAGCGGCGAGGAATGGGATTCGCGCCACTGGCACCGCCGCACATCCGTACGCGAGAAGCTGTTCTGGCTGGCCGCGGAAGCCGCCCTGCGCCTGTAACGCCGGGCGCCGAATTCGGCGGGGTATAATCGACCACTGAGCGCCATGACCGAAACGCATATCGCAGAACGCCGGAAACGCCGGTCAATCCGGCTGAGGGACTACGATTACACGCAGGACGGGGCGTATTTCGTCACGATCTGCACCGCCGGCCGAGTCTGCCGCTTTGGCGAGATCGTTGACGACGAGATGCACGCCAACGACCAGGGAACTATTGCCATGGCGTGCTGGCAGGCCATTCCTGAGCACTGTTGCAGCGTCAGCCTGGGTGAATTTGTGATCATGCCCAATCACGTGCACGGAATCATCGTCATTGATACGCCTGATACAGGGACGCGCCCTGTAGTAGGGGCGCAGCATGCTGCGCCCCTACATGCGCCCCTACCACAGGCATTCACCGCACCCCACGTCACCCCCGGCTCGCTGGGCGCCATCGTACGCGCCTACAAGTCCGCCGTCACGCGCCAGATCAATGCCCTGAACCGCACACCCGGCGCGCCGATCTGGCAGCGCAACACCTACGAACACATCATCCGTAACGAGCGTGCCCTGAACGCCATCCGCGACTACATCTGGTACAACCCGGCCCGCTGGGCACTCGACCGGGACAATCCTGATACTTGCGATCCACCTTTTACAGGAAGGCAACCCACACCATGACCACACGACCCGCCCGCACCTACACCAACCGCCGCTATCTGGACGCTATCGCCGATCACGTTGTGGTCTTTGACGGAGCGATGGGCACCAGCATCCAGGCCTATCCCCTGACCGCCGCTGACTTCGGCGGGGAGCGCTACAACGGCTGCAACGACTACCTCTCCATCACCCGCCCGGACGTGATCGAGGCGATCCACGCCTCCTTCCTGGAGGTCGGCGCGGAAGCGGTGGAGACCAACACCTTCCGCGGCAACCGCCTCACCCTGGGCGAGTACGGGCTGGGCGACCGCGTGCTGGAGATCAACCGCGCCGCCGCGGGGATCGCCCGCCGCGCCTGCGACCGCTACGCTGCCGAGACCGGCATCCCGCGTTTTGTGGCGGGCAGCATCGGGCCATCCGGCAAGCTGCCCAGCGGCACCGATCCTGACCTGAGCAACATCACCTTTGACGCGCTGGCCGACCTGTTCTACGAGCAGGCCCAGGGCCTGGTGGAAGGCGGGGCCGACCTCCTGCTGGTGGAAACCAGCCAGGATATTCTGGAGGTCAAGGCCGCGGTGGTGGGCATCAACCGCTACTTCGCGGATGCCGGGGTGCGCATCCCGCTGCAGGTCCAGGTCACGCTGGACGTCTCCGGCCGGATGCTGTTCGGGACGGAGATCGACGCCGCGCTTGCCACGCTGGAAGCCCTGCCCATCGACGTGATCGGCCTCAACTGCTCCACCGGGCCTGAGCACATGCGCGCCCCGATCCAGTACCTGGTGGAGCACAGCACGCTGCCGATCAGCGTCCTGCCCAACGCCGGGCTGCCGATCAACGTCGACGGCGAAGCGGTTTACCCCATGCAGCCCGACCCATTCAGCGCCATGGTCAGCGAGTTCAGCGCGTGGGGTGTGAGCGTGGTGGGCGGCTGCTGCGGCACCCGGCCGGAGCACATCGCGCGCCTGTACGAAGCCGTGCACGGCCACCCGGTTGAGGTCACGATTGAGTCGCGGCAGCGCCGCGCCCCGACCCCCCGCGCGCCGGAGCACATCCCGGCGGCCAGCAGCAACATGAAGGCCACCGCCCTGCTCCAGGACCCCGGCCCGACCCTGATCGGCGAGCGCGTCAACAGCCAGGGCAGCCGCAAGGTCAAGCGCCTGCTGCTGGAAGATGACTACGACAGCATCGTCCAGATCGCGGTTGACCAGGTGGAAAGCGGCGCGCACATGCTGGACGTGTGCGTAGCCCTCACCGAACGCGACGACGAGCGCGCGCAGATGGTCACGCTGGTCAGGAAGCTGGCGATGGCTGTGGACGTGCCGCTGATCATCGACACAACCGAGGCCGATGTGGCCGAGGCCGCGCTGGCTGCTTACCCTGGCCGCGGGATCGTCAACGGCAACAACCTGGAAAACGGCCGGGAGCGCATTGACCGCATCCTGCCCGTGGTGAAGAAGCACGGCGCGGGCGTGCTCTCCATGACCATTGACGAGGAGGGCATGGCCCACGACCGCGAGAAGAAGTTCGAGATCGCGGAGCGCATCACGCGCATCGCCACCGAGGAATTCGGCCTGGCTCGCGAAGACCTGATTTTCGACACGCTGACCTTCCCTCTCACCACCGGGCAGGCCGAGCTGCGCGACGACGCGCGCGAGACGCTTGCCGCCCTGCGCCTGATCAAGGAACACCTGCCCGGCGTGCTCACCTGCCTGGGCGTCAGCAACGTCAGCTTCGGGGTGCAGCCGGCCGCGCGCGGCGTGCTGAACAGCGTCTTCCTCTTCCACGCGGTGCAGGCCGGGCTGGATATGGCCATCGTCAATCCGGCCCACATCACTCCCTACGCCGAAATCCCGGATGATCAGCGTAAGCTGGCCGAGGACCTGATCTTCAACGCGGACGCGGATGCGCTGCCGCGCTTCATCCAGTACTTCGAAGCCCATGACGTCCAGGTGGGCGCAGCGGAAGCCGCCGATCCTACCGCCACCATGACCGCCGAGGAAGCGCTCCACTGGCAAATCGTCCACCGCAAGAAGGACGGCGTGGAAGCCCTGATCGACACCTGCCTGACCCGCCAGGACGCCGTGGGCGTGCTCAACAACGTCCTGCTGCCCGCCATGAAGGAAGTCGGCGACAAGTTCGGCGCGGGCGAGCTGATCCTGCCCTTTGTGCTGCAGAGCGCCGAGGTGATGAAGAAGGCGGTCGGCTACCTGGAGGAGTTCATCGAACGGGTGGAAGGCACGACCAAGGGCACGGTCGTGCTGGCCACCGTCTACGGGGACGTGCACGACATCGGCAAGAACCTGGTCAAGACGATCCTGTCCAATAACGGCTTCACCGTCCATGACCTGGGCAAGCAGGTCCCGGCCAATACGATCATTGACGCGGCGGTCGAACGCCGGGCGGATGCCATCGGCCTCAGCGCGCTGCTGGTCAGCACCTCCCGCCAGATGCCCCTGATCGTGAACGAGCTGGGGCGGCGCGGGCTGGACATCCCGGTCCTGATTGGCGGCGCGGCCATCAACCGCAAGTTCGGGCGGCGCGTCCTGTTCCTGGAGGATGGCGGCGAACCGTATCCGGGCGGCGTCTTCTACTGCAAGGATGCCTTTGAGGGCCTGGCGGTCATGGATCAACTCACCGACCCGGCCCGGAAGGGCGACCTGCAGGCCCGCATTGTGAGCGAAGGCTACGAAGAGGCTGGCAAGGAAGCGCGGCCAACCACCGCGAGCAGCGGCCGCCGCAGCGCGGTCGGCCCGGCCAGCGTCCCCGCCCCGCCCTTCTGGGGGCCGAGGACCATCCGCCAGATGCCGCTGGAGATTGTGTTCCAGCACCTGCACAAACCGGAGCTGTTCCGGCTCTCCTGGGGCGCCAAAAACGCCCACGGCGCGGAGTGGGACAAGCTCCAGGCGGAGTTCGAAGCGCGGCTGGCCCGTATGCAGAAGGACGCCCTGGCCCGCCGGACGCTCGTCCCGCAGGCGGTGTACGGCTACTTCCCGGTCAACAGTGACGGGGACGACCTGGTGGTGTGGGACTGGGCGCGCCTTGTAGCGGATGGCACGCGGGTGGAAGCCGGCCGCTTCCGCTTCCCACGCCAGACCAAGGGCGAGTTCCTGTGCCTGAGCGACTACTTCGCCCCGGCGGAAGGCGACCGCCCCGACGTGGCCGCCCTGCAGGTGGTGACGGTCGGCAGCCCGGCCAGCGCCGAATTCGACCGGATGCAGGGCGCGGACAACTACAGCGAGGCCTACTTCTTCCACGGGCTGGCCGTCCAGAGCGCCGAGGCTACCGCCAACTTCGTGCACGAGCACGTCCGGCGCGAGCTGGGGCTGGCCGCGGACCAGGGTAAACGCTACAGCTGGGGCTATCCCGCCTGCCCGGACCTGGCCGATCACCAGCTCGTGTTCCGCCTGCTTCCGGCGGTGACGGACGAGCTGGGCATGACGCTCACCCCGTCCTTCCAGCTTGTGCCGGAGCAGAGCACCGCCGCCATCGTGATCCACCACCCGGACGCGAAATACTACAGCGTCGAGATCGACCGGGTGAGCGAGATTCTGGACCGCGGCGACGCCTGACCCTGCACCGGGCGCGCAGGACGGGTTATACTGGCAGGCTGCCGAGCCGCTCCTGGCCTCCGGCAGCCTGTGTTACTTGTGTGGAAGGAATCTGCTCCATGGATCGTGAACCGGTCGGATGCCGCGGGCGCGCGCTGCGCAGCACGCTGCTCGTGATCGCCGTGATGCTGATCTTCGTCGTCACCATAGGCGCGTTCATGGATCGCACCTGCCGCGCCAGCCTGACCCTGCGCCTGCCGGAGTACCCCGGATCGAAGGTCGTGTGGGAGCGCCACAACCTGTTCACGCCATTCGGCATGGGCGAGACGGTCATGCAGCTCTATTCGGAAGACGAGCCGGCGGTCGTCCGGGAATGGTACGCCCGCCACACCGGCGAGGTGCTGCGCGCCAACGTGCAGAACCCGTTCTTCCAGTGGGGGCGCGGCGAATGGGCCGCGGATCCGGCCCAGGAAGGGCCCGGCAGCCAGATCATCCTGCACGGCGTGTGCATGCAATAACGAGGGGGAGAACCGCATTGAACCTGCCTGACTTCATCCGGGCCATGCCCAAGGTCGAGCTGCACGTCCACCTGGAAGGCTCCGTCCAGCCGGAGACGCTGCTCGCCCTGGCCCACCGCCATGCCATCACCCTGCCTGCCGACAACGTGGCGGGCCTGCGGGAATGGGCCACCTTCGTTGACTTCCCGCACTTCATTGAGATTTACATTGTCGTCTCCGACTGCCTGCGCACGCCGGACGACATCGAGCTGATCGCGCGCGAGTTTCTGGCCGGGCAGGCCGCCCAGAACATCCGCTACAGCGAAGTCACGTACACGCCCTACACCCACTACCAGGCCCGGGGCCTGAGCATCGCTGACCAGATGGCGGCCCTCAACCGGGCGCGGGCCTGGGCAGAAGCCGAGCTGGGCGTGAGCATGGGCCTGGTGCTGGACATCTCCCGCAATGTCACGCCGGAGGAAGGGCTGGTCACCGCCGAGTGGGCGGTTGCCTACCGGGGCGCAGGCGTGGTGGCGCTGGGCCTGGGCGGGCCGGAAGTTGGTAACCCGCCGGAGAAGCACGCCGCCGCGTTCCAGTACGCCCGCGATCACGGCCTGCCCGCCGTCCCCCACGCCGGGGAGACGGTCGGGCCGGAGAGCATCCGGGGCGCGCTGCACACGCTGGGCGCCCGGCGCATCGGGCACGGCGTGCGCTGCCTGGAAGACCCGGCGCTGGTCGCCTACCTGCGCGAGGCACAGATCCCGCTGGAAGTCTGCCCGACCAGCAACGTATGCCTCAAGGTCGCCCCCTCCTTCGCGGCGCACCCGCTGCCCCGCCTGCTGGCAGAAGGGCTGTGCGTGACGCTCAATTCGGACGACCCGGCGTTGTTCAACACAACCCTGACCGACGAATATCTGGAGTCGGCGGAAGCGTTCGGTCTGGATGAGGACGATCTCGAGAGGGTGGTCATGACTGCGCTGCGCGTCTCGCTCCTGCCGGAGGCGGCAAAGCCGCGCCTGGCGGCGGACTTCGAAGCACAGTTTGCGGCCCTGCGGATGGCGCTGGTCGCAGACATCGGATGAGCATCCGCTTAAAATCGGATAAAACCACTGGCAATTTGACACACGCCGCGTACAATCGTATTATGGTGTCAGAGTAGCGCACAGGACGAGTCGCCGTATCATGAGCCACCACTATCAGACCGCAGCCTGCATGTGTATGTGTCTGATCGATGCCCCAGGCATCGCCTGTGGTGTGCTGCGCGCCTGACGCCTGCCGGTATTGTGTGTTTTCAGGGCCGCCCACCGGGGCGGCTCTTTTTGTTTTGATCGCCAACTGCACTTGTTGTGGAAAGGACTCATCCCATGCGTATCGCCCGGAACGTCACCGAGCTTGTCGGCAATACCCCGCTGGTGCGCCTCAACCGCCTCACCGCCGGCGCGAGTGCAACCGTCCTCGCCAAGCTGGAGTACTTCAACCCCGGAAAGAGCGTCAAAGACCGCATCGCCCTCTCAATGATCGAGACCGCCGAGCGCGAAGGCCGCATCGGCCCGGATACGATCATCGTCGAGCCGACCAGCGGCAACACCGGGATCGGGCTGGCCATGGTCGCCGCCCAGCGCGGCTACCGCCTGGTTATTACCATGCCGGAGACGATGAGCGCCGAGCGCCGCAAGCTGCTGCGGGCCTTTGGCGC
>CAZGYW010000152.1:5318-6617 GCA_964530495.1 uncultured Anaerolineae bacterium | reverse complement strand
CGCGACGAGGAAACGCTGTGGGTAGGCATCCTGGACGTGGCCGCCGACCGGCTCGTGGCTGAAGGCCGGATCACGGCCGACTTCAGCCGGGCCGAGTCGCCGCTGGGACAGGCGTATGACATCGCGCTGGAGGCGCCCGTGACGCTGGAAGCGGGCCGCCAGTACGAGTTCCGCAGCATGGCGGAAGCGGGCGCGCCGATCGTGGTCGCCGGGGCGGTGATTGCCACCGAAGGCCCGTGGGACGATCCAATTCCGTGGAAGGTGTGCGCCCTGCCGGGCAACATAGCCTGGACGCCCGATTTGCCGCCGGGGCTGGCGAGCCTGCTGGAGTGCATCGGGATTGACGGCTACGGGATGGGCTACTACCAGGGCCTGGAACTGTACCTGGCGGCGGAGGATAACGAGCAGAAGCGGGCCACGATGATCCAGGTGCTGGACGATGCCGACTACCTGACGATCAGCAGCAACCGCTTCTATGACTCGCTTGCGCGCCTGCCGATGCGCTTCCCGATGACGCTGCGCTATTACGACGCGCTGTTCAGCGGTGAACTGGGCTTCGAGCTGATCCAGACATTCGAATCGACCTTTACCTGGGGCGACCTGGTGATCTCTGACCAGGTGCTGCCGACCTATGACGTCCCGGCGTGGCTCAACGAGTTCGAGGCTGAGGAAGCCTTCCATGTTTATGATCACCCGGTTGTCTTTGTGTTCCGCAAGACGGACGCCTATGACCCGGCCGCGACCGCGGCGCTGCTCAACAGCGTCTCGCTGACGTCCTCCAATGACCAGACGGTGTATTCGGACGGCACGCGCACGATCGGTGTGATTCCCTGGAATGCGCTGCAGGCCAGCGCCGCGCCGACCGGGCTGATGCTGACCGATGCGGCCCGCGAAGCTCAGGAAACGAGCGGAACGTGGTCGGAGTTGTATGACACCGACGCGCTGATTAACCGCAGCGACCCGGCCGCAATCATCGCCTGGTGGGCGCTGATCACGATCATCGGCTGGATTGCGTGGCCGCTGCTGTTCGCACTCCTGCCCGCGCTGCCGGATCGCGGCTTCCCGGTGGCGAAGGTGTCCGGGCTGCTGCTGGCGGCGTGGCTGGCCTGGTTCGGGGCAAGTATCGGATTGCCCACCTGGTCACGGGGAGGGCTGCTGCTGGCGCTGGGGCTGATTGGGCTGCTGAGCGCAGGATTGGGCCTCCGGCGGCGCGGCGAGTTGGGTGCGTATGTGCGGACGTACTGGCGGCGGCTGCTGGCGATGGAAGCGCTGGCCCTGATCCAGTTCGTAGCGTTTGTC
>CAZGYW010000152.1:0-5308 GCA_964530495.1 uncultured Anaerolineae bacterium | reverse complement strand
TTCGGCGGTGAGCGCCCGATGGACTTCGCCTACGTCAACGCCGTCCTGCGCAGCGTGTCGTTTCCGCCGTACAACCCCTGGTTCTCCGGCGGGTACATCAACTACTACTACTTTGGCTTCGTGCTGCTGGGCACACCGATCAAACTGCTGGGGATGGTGCCCGCGATTGCGTTCAACCTGATCCTGGCGACGCTGTTCTCCCTGACCGGGATGGGTGCGTTCTCGGCGGCGTTCAACCTGGTGGCGAGCTGGCGGCGCAGGGACGGGCGGCTGCACGGCAATCCGTGGCTGGCCGGAGTGACGGCGCTGCTGCTGGCGGTTGTGCTGGGCAACCTGGACGACCTGCGCCAGATCATCATCGGGCTGGCCCGGACGGGCGGCTGGCAGGCGACGACCGGCGAGGAATTCCTGCCTGCGCTGGAGGCAGTCCTGCGCGGGTTGACCAACGTGCTGGCCGGGGAGCCGCTCAACTTCAGCACCCACTGGTGGTACTGGAACCCGACGCGGGTGATGGGCCACACGGGGAACGCGATCAACGAGATCCCGTTCTTCACCTTCCTGTACGGCGACCCGCACGCCCATGCCTTCGCCATGCCGATCACGCTGCTGGTGGTGGGCTGGCTGATCCACGAGGTGCTGGCCGCCCGGCGCGCGCCGTTGCGCGGCCGGGTGGAGGGCGGGCTGGCGCTGGCCTTTGGCGCGTTGACGGTGGCGATCCTGCAGCCAACGAATTTCGCGGACTGGCTGACGTACTTCGTGCTGGCGCTCTTCCTGCTGAGCGTGGCCGAGTACCTGCGGGTGCGCGCCCGGCAGGTGCCGGTGGAGGAACTCCCGGCTGGTGAGCTTCTACCGCCGGAGCCGGGCCGCGGCTGGCGGGCGGTGGGCTGGATCGGCGGCGCGCCGCTGTATACGACCTGGCAGACAATCACACACCTGGGGATTACCAGGGATGACCTGCTGCGCTGGATCGGGCGGCTGGTGGCCTTCGCCGGGCTGGGGGCGTTATTTATCGCGCCGTTTACGGCCTGGTACGCAACCGCGGATGCCGTCCCGCAGCTCTGGGAAGGTGAGCGCACGCCATTCTGGGCGTACCTGGACCTGAACGGTGTGTTCCTGTTTCTGATCGTGTCGCTGCTGGTCTGGGACACGGCGCGGACGCTGCGCGAGATCCGGGTGGGGCAGCTGGCGGGCCGCCGGACGCTGGTGGCGATGCTGCTGGCGGTGCTGGGCTGGCTGGCGCTGGTGGTGATCGTGGCCCTGGTGGGCGGCTACACCATCGCCCTGATTGCGCTACCGATTGTGTTCTGGGCGGCGCTGCTGTTCTTCCGGCCGGGCCAGGCCCGCCAGTTACGGATCGTGTGGGCGGTGGTCGTGCTGACGGTGGCGCTGACGTTCCTGGTGGATGTGGTGGTGTGGGCCGGGGACATCGGGCGCCAGAACACGGTCTTCAAGTTCTACATGCAGGTCTGGCTGCTGCTGAGTGTGATGGGCGGGGCGGCTTTCGCCTGGGTGCACCGCACGGTGGATGCGTGGCCGACGTGGAAGAATCTGCTGTGGCGTGGCGCGGCAACCGTGCTGTTCGTTATCGCGGCCGCCTATCCGATCATGGCGGTGCGGGCCAAGTTCATCGACCGGATGGCGCCGGACGCACCACATACGCTGGACGGGATGGCGTTCATGCCGCTTTCCACCCAGGGTGAGCACGGCGCGTGGTTCTCCCTGGCGGAAGACTACGCCCTGATCCGCTGGATGCAGGAGAACATCCCCGGCACGCCGGTGGTGCTGGAGGGCCAGAGCGAGCGCGAATACCTGTGGGGCGGGCGGATTTCGGTCTACACCGGCCTGCCGACGCTGGTCGGGTACAATTTCCACCAGCGCCAGCAACGCACGCTGGACCCGCTGTCACGCCTGGTGCAGCACCGCATCCAGAATGTTAACACGCTGTACTCAACGCTCAGCGTCGAGACGGCGTGGCCGTTGCTGGAGCACTATGGCGTGCGGTACATTGTCGTCGGCCAGCTGGAAATCGCGTACTATCCGCCGGAAGGGCTGGCCAAGTTCGACGTGATGGCGGAGCAGGGGCTGCTCGAGCTGGTGTACCAGACGGGCGAGACGAAGCTGTATGCGGTGCGGCAGGACGCCACACTGTGAGGATGGCCGGGATGATGCGTGATGCGCGGGAGCCGCGAACGGCATGATGAGCGCGTTATTTGACTGGCTGGCCCGCGAAGGCGGGCTGATCGTGGGCTGGTGGGCGCTGGTGACGCTGGCCGGGGTGGCGGCCTGGCCGTTGACCTTCAAGCTGCTGCGCGGCCTGCCGGACCGCGGCTACGCGCTGGCGCGGTCGGCCGGGCTGGTGCTGGTCGGCTATGCCTTCTGGCTGCTGGCTTCGCTCGGACTGCTGCATAATACCAATGGCAGTATCGTGCTGGCGGCGCTGATCGTGCTGGCGATCGGGCTGCTCCTGCTGGAACGCGACGCACCGGCGCGGGCGGCCATGCGCGAGTGGTTCCGCGATAACTGGAAATACACTGTGGTGGTGGAGGCGCTATTCCTGGGGCTGTTCGTCGGTTGGACGGTGTACCGCGCCCTGACGCCTTCGCTGACCGGGACCGAGAAGCCGATGGAGGAGGCCTTCACCAGCGCCATCCAGCGCAGCGCGACCTTCCCGCCGAATGATCCCTGGCTGAGCGGCTACAGCATCAGCTACTACTATTTCGGGTACGTGATGGCGGCGGCACTGGCCAACCTGAGCGGAGCTTCCAGTGGCGTCGCGTTCAACCTCATGATCCCGCTGCTCTTTGCGCTGACGGGCACAGGGGTGTTTGGCGTGGTGTACAACCTGCTGCGCGCCCGCTACCTGGGCCACCGGCGCAAGGGGGCGCTGCATCCCACGCCGCGCTCGATCGCCGTGATCTTCGGCGTGCTTGGCGTGATCTTTGTGGCCCTGCTTGGCAATCTGCATACCGCCCTGGTCGAGATTCCTTACGAGACCGGGAGTGCGTCGGCGGGCTACCTCCAGTTCTGGGATGAGGAACAGCGCGAGACCCTCAAAGCGGTGCCGGCCGCGAGCCTGGACAACTGGGAGTTCTGGTGGTGGTTCCGGGCCAGCCGGGTTGTCCGTGACCGCGACCTGAGCGGCGCCGCCAGCGCCATCCAGCCGATTGACGAATTCCCGGCCTTCAGCTTCATCCTGGCGGATATGCATCCCCACGTGCTGGCCCTGCCATTCGCGGTGCTGGCCCTGGCAGTCGCGCTGGGGCGGGCGCTCAGCCCGGACGGGCCAACGCGGCTGGAGATCGGGCTGTACGGGGTGTTGTTCGGCGCGCTGATCTTCCTGAACACGTGGGACGGGCCAATTTACATGGCGGTGATGCTTGGCGCGGAAGGGCTGCGCCGGCTGACGCACAACGCTAACGGACGGCTGACCGGAGCAGACTGGCGCGCGGTGGCGATCCTTGGCGCGTGGCTGGTCGGGCTGGCGGCGGTGCTGTACCTGCCCTTCCTGATCGGCTTCCGCTCGCAGTTGGGCGGCATCCTGCCCAATGTGATTCACCCCACGCGCCTGCACCAGTTCTTCCTGATGTTCGGCCCGTTCCTCCTGATTCTGCTCTTCTACCTGGGCGTGGAGATCTGGCGCGGTCAGGAGGAGATGAACTGGCGGCTGGCACTGTCTGTGCTCGGAGTGGCCCTGGCAGGAATCGTGATGCTGCTGGTGGCGCTGGGTCTGGTCGCCTGGCGGTTGCCGGAAGTGCGGGGCGCGGTCTATTCGACGGTGGAGGAGGCCGGTGGCGCGGACGGACTGCTCGGGACGCTGCTGGGCATTCGCCTGAGCGGACTGCCGGTGCTCGTGCTGCTGCTCGCGATGGTGGGCATCGTCGTGGCGCGGCTGTTCGCGCGGCCATCGATCGCCGAGGATGAGACACCCTATTCGGTGCCGACCGGGTTTGTGCTGGTGCTGATCGGGGCCGGGGCGGTGCTGGCGCTGCTGCCGGATCACGTGTACCTGCGCGACAACTTCGGCACGCGGATCAACACGGTGTTCAAGTTCTACTACCAGGTGTGGCTGGTGTGGGGCATTGCCAGCGCCTACGCCGCTTACACGATCCTGGCCGATGTGGAGTGGCAGCTCCGGCCGGGCGGCGTGGCGCGCGCCGTCTTTGGCGGGCTCCTGGCGATTCTGCTGGCGGCGGGGCTGACGTATCCGGTTCTGGCGATTTACACCCGGACGGTCGTTGAGGCCGGGCGGCTGAACAGCCAGATCGCGCTCACACTGGACGGGGGGCCGTCGCTGGCGACAGCCGATGACTACGCTGCGCTGCGCTGCCTGGAAGACCTGGTGGGCGATGCGCCGGTGACCCTGGTGGAGGCGGTGGGCACAGCTTACCGGCCGGATCTGGGCGGGCGTGTTTCGGCGCTGACGGGCATCCCGACGGTGCTGGCCTGGGAAGGTCACGAGCGTCAGTGGCGCGGGGCCACCTATGGCGAGGCGGCCGGGACGCGCGCGGACGATGTGGCGCGGCTGTACAACGACCCCAGCATCCTGGCGCTGCAGGGAGCCGTATACCGCTATGGTGTGGATTACATTTTCGTGGGTTCGGCAGAGCAGAATACCTTTGACAGCTTCGGCCTGGCGAAATTCGAGGCCAACCTGACGGCGGTCTGCCGCAGCGGAGGCAGCGTCGTCTACCAGGTGGGTCAGCAGTAGGAATGGGTATGCGTATGGCGGCAAGTGATGCTCTGGCGACGGATAGCATGAATCGCGCGGCAGCCCCGGATCGGGTCCCGTGGGGCGTGACGGTGACCGTGGAAGCGGCGCTGTACATCGCCCTTGGTGTGCTGGCGCTGCTGATGCGCCTGGCGGAACTGGATACGATCGCGCTGGGCGATCTGGAAGCCCGTGAGGCGCTGGCGGCGTGGCATTTTGTTGTGCCCAATGCGCCCGGTACGGCGCCGCTGGCCGGTAGCCCGCTGCTGTTTCTGCTGAATAGCGGGGCGCTGGCCCTGCTGGGTGGGACGGATCTGGCGGCGCGCCTGGCAACCGCGCTGGGTAGCGTGACACTGGTGGTGCTGCCGCTGGTATGGCGCCGGGAGCTGGGCCGGATGGCGGCGCTGCTGGCCGCGTTCCTGCTGGCGCTGTCGCCGGTCGGGCTGGTGGCGTCGCGGACGAATAGTCCCGCAGTGTGGGCGGTCATCCTGGCGGTGATCGGCCTCAAGCTGCTGATGCGCTTCGTCCGGGAGGAGCACACGGCGAACGCGGTGGCGGCGACCGTGCTGCTGGCGGCCACTGCGCTGCTGGCTGACCCGG
>CAZGYW010000151.1:2636-6627 GCA_964530495.1 uncultured Anaerolineae bacterium | reverse complement strand
CCTGGACGACCAGGAACTGCGCCTCAGCCACAAGGAGTACGACCTGCTGGCCGAGTTGATGCGTAACCAGAACGCGGTCCTCTCCCGCGATCTGCTGCTCTCCAAGGTATGGGGCTACGACTACTTCGGGGATCGCCGCACCGTGGATGTGCACATTCGCTGGCTGCGCAAGAAGGTGGAGGACGATCCCTCCAACCCGACCCGGATCGTGACCGTGCGCGGCATTGGTTACCGCTTTGAGGGCTAAATGTACGTCAACCCCCGGCTTGCCCTGCTGGTCGATTATGCCTACGAGCCGCTGATCCTGCTGGATGTCGGGCGACGTGTGGTGGTTGCCAACCAGGTGGCCCGCGACCTGCTGCCGGAAACCGCCATCGCCGGGGTGACAATCGAAGCGCTAATCGACAGCCCGGAGCTGCAGGATCTGCTGGATTGCGTGCAGGATCAGCCCAGCTGCCCGGAAACGCAGTTCGCCATCGACCAGCGGCTGTTCCGGGCGCGCTGCACGGTCTTTAACGTGGAAGACCAGACCTTTTACGCGCTGGCCCTGCAGGACATCACCCAGCTGGTGCGGCTGACGCGCGCCCGGCGCGACATGGTGGCCAACATCTCCCACGAGCTGCGCACCCCGATCTCTGCCATCCGCCTGCTGCGCGACACCCTGAGCCGCCAGCAGGTCGCCAAGAAGCAGCAGCATAAAATGCTGCGCAAGATTGGCCGCGAGCTGGACACCCTGCAGCGCATCGTGGATGGCATGCATGATCTGTCGATGATCGAATCCGGCCAGGCCATCATGAAGCTGGTGGAAGTGCCGCTTAATCCCCTGGTGCGCGAAGCCCTGGAGCACCTGGACGAGCAGATCGAGGCGCGTGAAGTCCAGATCGTCGCGACCGTGCCGCCTGAGCTGTGCGTGCTGGTCGATCCCGCCCAGATCGGGCGCGTGCTGGCCAACCTGATCCACAACGCCCTGAAGGTCATCCCCAAGAAGGGCGTCATCCGGGTCAACGCCGGGCTGACCCTCGGCCAGGATACGATCCTCGTCACCATCGAGGACAGCGGCCCGGGTGTTCCGCCGCCGGAACGCGACCGCATTTTTGAGCGTTTCTACCAGATTGATGAGGCGCGCAGCGAGCGGCGCGGCGGCAGCGGACTGGGGCTGGCCATCGCCCGGCATATCGTCGAGGCGCACCAGGGCCAGATCTGGGTGGAGGGCAGCGACCTGGGTGGCGCGCGTTTCTGCTTCACCCTGCTCTCTGCGGATTCCGAATTTGGCGGGGATGAGGTCGCCTGATGGCGGCGCCTGACGGCGCTGCCTAGCGCCGGAAGGGCAGGCCCGCGCAGTAGCCTTCCACATTGACGACTGAAGCGCTCACAAACGTGCCATCCGCCAGCAGCCACCAGGTGGCGCCCTGCGTATCGGTGCTGCGGGCCAGCACCTGCGCCGCCTCTCCCGGCACCAGGTAGCTCAGCGACGCGTACTCGGTGCCCGGCCCCGCGCGCCGGTTGACGCGCACGTCCGTGCGGGCCATGCATACTCCGGGCGTCACCGCCGGGATGGCGAAGCCCCACACGTCGCGCCCTTCACAGCGCGCCCGCGATTCGCCGCTGATCAGGCCCACGCCGTATGTCCCCACCCGCGCGCTGACCGGCACCCGGTCGAAGATCCGCTCGCCATCCAGGTAGACGGTCAGGGTATCGCCCAGCGCAATCAGCGTCACGTAATGCGTGCTCCCGGTGATCCGCCGGAATGACGTCCGTGACTGAATGCCGCCGGCCGCATAATCGCCATAGAAGATTTCCCCGGCGCTGGTGAAGCCGACCTCCAGGTACTCCTCAATCAGCGCGTCCGACCCGCTGACGATCCGCGCGCCGAGCGAGCAGGTCTCCAGCGCCGCCGGATTGCCCGCCGTAAAGGTCAGCGTGCCGCCCATCACGATGTCCTGGGCGGGCCGGTCGGCCGCCAGGGACACGAACACAGCGTCATCGTAGCCTTCCCGGAAGGTACGGGCCACATCAAAGATCGGCAGCGTCCCGGAGGGGAGCACACCCGCGGCCACCAGTTCGGCCACGATGATCAGCGGGCTGTCCAGCGGGGCATTCAGCCGTTCGGGGGGCAGGCCGGTCGGCACATCCAGCGAAGCGATCAGCGCCAGCACGGGCGCTTCATCCGGGGTGCGCTCCGGGTCGGTATAGCGCACGTCCAGCGCCACCAGCCGGCCATTGTGCAGCGCAGTCACCACCAGGAACCCGGGGTATCCCGCCGCGCTGGGGGCATCCAGGCGGGCCGCCGGGCGCTCGTTGACCATCAGGGCCAGCGGGGTGCCCTGCGTAATGCCAACCTGGCGGCTCAGCGCATTCAGGACGGCCAGCGGCTCGCCCGTGCCGCCCTCCCGGAACCGGGTCAGCCGGTTCGGCCCCACCACGGAGATCGTCAGCCCGTTGCCGCTCAGGTACACCAGCCCGCGGCTGGACTGCAATTGCCAGGTGATGGGATACGCAAAGCGATACGAGCCATCCGGGGCCACGTACGTCTTCTGCAGGTCGCTTTGCTGGGCCGCGACCGGCCCGGCGAGCAGTAGCGCCAGGAACAGCACGCCAACCGACACAAGCGTGGGGATACGGTATGCCGCTGGCTTCATGATCGCGGTTGCCTCCCGAAGAATACCTGCCTGAATCGAGTATAGCGCGGAAACCGCGCGCAGGCAGCAGCCCTGCGGCGCCGGCGGCGCGCAACCCTGGATTCTGGCAAGTGCGGCGGCATGTGGTACACTTGGCCGCAATGATGTGAGAAGCTTGGTTCGGGGGCGCTGGCCCCGCAGGAGAAGGTCACCGGATGGCGACGAACGCGCGCACCTGGTTTTATGAGACGCCGGAGAACAGCCCTTACCTGTTGCAGGAGCGGGTGAACGGCACGCTGTGGATGGCTCGCCTGCAGGATGTGTACTTCGCCGCGGACAGCGCCACCGCGCCGTTCAGCATGAGCGCAACCTGGCAGGGCCGCCCGGTGAGCATCCAGTGGGAGCCGGGCCAATGGTTCCGCCTGACCGCTGATGGGCAGGCGCATGCCCTGGTCACCGCTTTCTCCAGCATCCTGCAGATTCCGCACGTGATGACGTATACCGACCTTAATGGCTCAGCGGTGACCGAGTGGCACCGCGACGGTGGCGACGCGCGATGGCGAGAGATTCAAGGCAACCCTATGTATCAGAACCCGGCGCGGCTGGGCAGCTAAGCGGCCTGCCGCGCATGGTCTTCGTGGCCATGCTGGGGGGAGCACTGGTGTGGGTCTGGTGGCGGCAGCGCCTGTTCAACCGCTGGCGCCGGCCGCAGCATGCCCCGCTCTCCGCCCACTGGCTTAACGCCAACCAGGTGAAAGTCTGATGGAATACGATCCCGAGCGCGATCTGCGCATCCTGGCCGCCATGGCCGGGCAGGTTCGCCAGTACCTGATCGAAGACGAGCTGTTCTGGCCGCTGCCCGGCCGGGTGAGCGGCGGTATGCCGCGCCTGACCATCGGCGGCTTTCTGGTGCGCAGCCACCGCCTGGCGGCGCTGCGCGGCCAGCTCAGCGCCCGGCAGCAGGCCACCCTGGACGAAACGCTGGCGGATTGGCGGGCGGCCCGCACGGAGTGGACGTGCCACTATTACGCCAAGGTCGAGCGTGACTGGCAGATGCGCCTGAACCTGCTGCAGGGATTCCTGGCGGATTGCGAGCAATCCGGCAACCGGAACTGCTTCGAAAACTGGCCGCCAATGGCGGAGCACCGCACCGCCGCCCATCACCTGCTGACTGAATGGCGCGAGCGCACCTCCGATCTGCGCGAGCAGGAAGCGGCCCTGCACCGCGTGGATACCGGCCTGCGCACCTACCTGGCCCAGGGGGAAAACGGGCAATTCCTGTGGCTTTCCGCCCTGGAAGACGCCTACCCGCGGGAGACCTTCTGGTGGCTGTGGACTGTGCCGCCGGAGGATGAGACGCTCACCCGCTAAAC
>CAZGYW010000151.1:0-2536 GCA_964530495.1 uncultured Anaerolineae bacterium | reverse complement strand
AGCCGGAAGGTCCACGCCTCCGCCCCGTAGACGGTGCTGACCAGCGCTTCCGCGCGCGCCGCTTCCGCCGCGCCGGGCAGCTGCGGCCCGTCCAGGGCCAGGCCCAGCGCCTCCGCGAAGGCCGCGCGCAGCGCCTCCGCCGCCTCGTCCCAGCCGATGGCCCGCCCCAGCACGCTTTCCAGCGTTGTCGCGCGCTCCGCCACACGCGCCCTGACTCGCGCGCGCGTCGCCTCATCCGGGAAGACCAGCGCGTCACAGATGCGGGCGATATCCCCCCACAGCGGCAGGCTGCCGTGCTGCAGCACCCCCCCGTACTTGCGCACCTGGGCGCTGCCGATCAGCTTGCGGCCGTTGGCCGTGATCTCGTAATCGGACGGCACTTCAAAACACACCGGCCCTTTACCGTCTTCAGGGACACGCTCCAGGCGTTTGTCCGCCTGGGCATGCAGCCCGAGCTGCTCCAGGGCGCGCAGCAGCGGGCGGCTGAGCTGGCGGTAGCTGGTCACGATATCCCCGGCCACCAGCGGATGCCCGTTTGGCAGCGCCACGCTGTACGTGATCTCATCCGTGTGCAGGATGGCGCGGCCGCCGGTCGGCCGCCGCACGATCTCCCAGCCGTGTTCGCGCAGGCGAGCCAGGTCAGCGTCCGCGGCGGGTTGAGCCTGCCCCAGCGACAGGCAGGCCGGCTCCCAGGCGAAGAAGCGCAGGGTGGGCGGGGAGTTCCCGGCGCCGACCTGTTCCAGGATGGCCTGGTCGAGCGCCATGTTGTAGGCCCCGGAGCGTGCCGGGGTGATCATCAGCCGCCAGCGATCGGGTGCGAATGTCATCGGGCTGTTGCCTCCTTGAGCGCGGTCGATTCTAGCGCAGGCGGCCGCCCCGGGCGAGAAAACGCGGGCTGGCCCCGCACCTCTGCCCAGTACGCGGGTCTGATTGTGTCAGGAGTCGTTCTACCCTAGAATGACCAGTAAGACCGCCTCTCGCACGCATCCTTGCCCGCGGCAAATGAATCCTTTCCTGGAAAAGAGGTCTTGTATGCGCTACCGGTTCCTTTCGACACGGCGCGCCGTGCGCCTGCTCACCCTGCTGCTCGTGCTCCTGCTTGCGGTAACCGGTTCCGTGATCGCCCAGGGCGGTCTGATCGGGTACGGGCAGAGCATCAGCGGCGCGCTCACGGCGCAAGCGCCCTTCGCCCTGTACACCTTCAACGGTGCGGCGGGCGACCATGTTACCGCCTACGTGGCCGGCCTGACGGATGCCATGCAGCCCGGCCTGAGCCTGCTCGGCCCGGACCAGCGCCAGCTGGCCATCAGCAGCGGCGACGCCCTGCTGGGGCAGGATAGCAGCCTGGCCCGTGTCACCTACCGGCTGCAGCAGACCGGCCTGCACACCCTGCTGATCACGAACATCCAATCGGTGCCCGGCGAGTACGTGCTGCACCTGAGCGCGCGACCCTCCACCGCCAGCCAGGCCCTGCCGGCTAACGCGCCGGTCACGTTCAACATCCCGCCCGGGGCGGCGCCGATCCACTACAGCTTCGCCGCCGCGCTGGATGCCCCGCGCACGCTCCTGATCTCCAGTGATACGCCCGGCTTCGCCTTCTCCGCCCAGCTCTTTGACGGCCTGGGCCGCCCGGTGGCGCAGCTCGGCGGTTCAACCCTGCAGGGCGTCAGCCTGATCATCGGGCCAGATAGCGGCACCTACGAGATCGCGGTTGCGGCCCTCCTGCAGGAGACACAGGGCATGATCACGCTGCTGCTCTCCACCGGCGGCGCGCCGGAGACTGTTGCGACACCGGTCCCGGCCAACGTGGAACCGACGCAGCCGCCCGGCTGCCGGGTTGTGACGGCGGGTAACACGCGGGTGAACGTCCGCAGCGGGCCAGCCACCGTCTTCCCGGCCATCGCCTCGCTCTACCCGGATACGCCTGTGGAAGTAATCGGCCAGAGCGTGGACGGCACGTGGTATGTGCTTAACAACGCCGGGCAGCGCGGCTGGGTCGCCGGGTCGGTGACCCTGCTCCAGGGCGATTGCGGCATCCTGCCCTTCTTCGAAAGCCCGCCGACGCCAACCCCGCCGCCGGCCACGCCGACTCCGCCGGCACCCCCCGGCGCGGTGATCGACTTCACCGTGAACGGCACGGGCAGCGCGACCGTGTTCTCCGGTGGCTGCGCGACCGTGGCCTGGAACACGGCCAACGTGCGCGAGGTGTACTATGAGGGCACGGGTGTCTCCGGTGTGGGCAGCCGCAACGAGTGCCCGGCCGGCACCAAGACGTACACCCTGCGCGTCGTGCTCCAGGACGGGACGGAGACGACCCGTAACGTGGCAATCGTGGTGTCGCCGTACCTGGTCATCACCCCGATGCTATTTGTCACGTTGCAGTTCCCGCCCCCTGGCCCGTAAGACGGCCTGCAGTGTCTGACCGGTTGTAACGAATGGAGGGCGGTCGATTGGCCGCCCTCCTGTGTTTGTGCGCCGGGTGACCGGCTGCTTGTCGATTTATCAGGCAACAAACAGGGCACGGATTCACGCCGAT
>CAZGYW010000150.1:0-6649 GCA_964530495.1 uncultured Anaerolineae bacterium | reverse complement strand
TCAAGATCGCGCTGTCAGATGCGCTCTACGGATTATTTGTCTTCAAGGGGCCGCACATCGACGTAAGCGAAGCTTACACACGCACCCGGTTGGAGAACCAGCTGCGCGGGACCGTCGAACGCATTGAGGGTGGGCTGGACCGGCTGCTGGCGCAGGCAGGCATGACGAATGGACAGATCGACGTGGTACTCCGCACCGGCGGATCGGCGTCCATCCCGCTGTACATCCGCCTGCTGGAGGAGCGCTTTGGGGCAGGCAAGGTGATCGCACAGGATGCGTTCACAAGCATCACCGCCGGACTGGCGATCCTGGCCCACGAGCGCTACGGGTAGTCCGGAGGGCAGACCATGACGAAGAAGCAGGAACGGCTGCTGGCGCGCCAGCTCAGGCGCGACGAAGGGCTGTCCATCAAGGCAATTGCCCGGCGGCTGGGAGTCGCCAGAAGCTCAGTGAGCGTCTGGGTACGTGACATCGCGCTCCGGCCCGACCAGCGGGAGGCGCTGCGCCGCTACGATTCGCAACTGCGGGGCAGTGCGGCAGTGGCGGCCCGCTTCCGGGCACTGCGCTGTGAGTACCAGGCAGCCGGCCGGGCCAGGGCGCGGGCTGGCAGCGATCCGCTGCACCTGGCCGGGTGTATGCTCTACTGGGCGGAGGGTGATAAGAGCCGCAACATGGCCCGGTTCACCAATTCGGATGCCGGGATGCTCCGCTTCTTCCTACGATTCCTGCGGACCAGTTTGTCGGTAGCCGAGGATGCGGTACGCCTGCACATCTACTGCTATACAAGTGGCGACATCGGGGTGCCCGAGATTGAGCGGTACTGGCTGGATTGGCTGAGCTTGCCCGCCTCATGCCTGACCAGGACAACGGTTAACAACCCATCACGTGCCAGCCAGCACAAGGGACGTAAGCTGCCATATGGCGTCTGCACAATTGCGGTCTATAGCACTGAAATTGTGCAGCATATCTATGGGGCCATCCAGGAATATGCCGGTATAGACAAACCCGAGTGGCTCGACTAGAATAGTGGCGAAATGGGCGGTTAGCTCAATTGGCAGAGCACTTGACTTACATTCAAGGGGTTATGGGTTCAAGTCCTATACCGCCCACAGTAGTGATCGAACGCCTGCACGCAGCAGGCGTTTGCCATTCCAGTGCCGGTCGGTAATGATGGGCGGTGCCGGGCTGCGATTGGGCGTGGCTATGAAACGATATCGCAAGGGAATTCTCATCGGGCTGGCGCTCGGATTCGGCGTGCTGGCCGCCACCATGCTCCTCAGCGATGTGAGCGCGCTGGCGGCCCAGGCAGTGACCTTTCCGTGGCTGCTGATGCTGCCAGTTCTGGGCCTGCGGGTGCTGAACTGGGCACTGCGTTTTGCCAAATGGCACTTTTACCTGCACGTGGTTGGTGTGCGGGGCCTGGCCAGAGAGGACAGCGCGGCGGTATTCGTGTCCGGATTTGTGCTGGCGCTCAGCCCTGGTAAGGTAGCCGAAGTCCTCAAAGCGGTGCTGATCAAGGGGCTGACCGGGATGCCGGCCGCCCGGACGCTGCCGGTTGTGGCCGCGGAGCGGTTGTCGGATGGCATCGCGGTGGTGCTGCTGCTGGCGGTGGCGATCGGGGCGCTCTCAGCGGACGAGTACTGGCCGGTGGTCGCGCTGGCGCTGGCCGCCCTGGCGCTGCTGATCGCCCTCCTGCAATACCGGGCGTTGTGCCTGTGGCTGCTGGACCGGGCCGGACAGATGTCCCTCATCCGGCGGATTGCCGGCCCGTTGCGCGACTTCTACGCCAGCAGCTACGAGATCGTGCGCTGGCAAAACCTGGCGGTGGCGGTTGGGCTGGGCACGGTTGCGAATTTTCTGGACGGGGTGGGTGTGTACCTGATTCTGGTGGGCCTGGGGCAGCCGGCGACGCTGACCACGTTTTTTCAGGCGCTGCTCGTGATCAGCCTGAGCGTGGTCGTCGGCTCGGTGAGCACCCTGCCAGGCGGGCTGGGCGCGGCGGACCTGAGCATCGGGATGTCACTGCGCGTTGTGGCCGGTCTGGATGCGACCATGGCGGGCTTTGCCACGCTGCTGGCCCGCTTCGTGCAGTTGTGGTGGGGGGTGCTGGTGGGCATGGCGGTCGGCTTTGCATACCGCAATCGCCTTCTGCTGGCGGAGGCTGACGAGCAGGCGGCGGAAGTGGAGTGTGCCGGCGAGGGTCTGCCGGTGAGGTAGGTAGGTCGTGGAGGGAGGGCCGCTCAACCCGCGTGCTGCAGCGGTTGCGCGGACTGAGGCTGGTCTGCTGCGACAGGCACCGTGAAGTAGAAGGTTGAGCCTTCGCCGAGATGACTCTTCAAGCCCAGCTCACCCCCGTGGGCTTCCACCAGGCTCTTGACGATGGCCAGGCCCAGGCCCGTCCCCTCAATTCCATCGGTCTCCGGGCGGCGCACACGGTAGAAGCGCTCGAAAATCTGCGCCTGATCTTCCGGGCTGATGCCCAGTCCATTGTCTTCAATCGAAATCTGAACGGCCCGGTCATCCCGGGGGTAGGCTGTCACGTGGATTATGCCTTCCGGCGGGGTGTACTTGATAGCGTTGCTGATCAGGTTGACAATGATCTGGCGCAGGCGGCGCTCGTCTCCGGCGACCTGGGGCAGGTCCTGCGGCACCTCAAGCGCGAGTTGCTGGTTCTTTTCCTCTGCCATGGGCAGCAGCTCGATGATCGACTCGTGAATGAGTTCCGGAAGAAGGATCGGTTCCGGCCTGATTTCCATGCCGGCGTCAATGTGCGCCATGTCCAGTAGGTCATCGATGAGCTGGCGCATGGTGTGGATTGAGCGGCGGATCATAGTCATGAATTCCTGGCCGCGCGGATTCAGCTCATTGTACATACTGAGCAACTCGATGTAGCCGTTGATGACGCTCAAGGGGTTCTTGAGATCGTGAGAGACGGTGGCGATCAACTCGTTCTTCAGCCGCTCCGTCTCCTTGAACGGCGTGACATCGTGCATTACGATCAGCCAGCCGACCTGCTCATTGGCAGCGATATCGGTGTGGAAGTAACGCTCTCCCTCAAGCGTGACCTCGTCAACAATGTGCACATTTCTGGCGGCGCGGCCCAGAAAACGCTCGCCAAGCGCTGCCAGCGGTGTGCCGGTGAAGACCTCCAGAAAATCGCGGCCGGTATACTCTTCGCGCGGGTCCAGGCGGAAGCTGGCAAGCGCAGCCTCGTTCAACAGAATCAGGCGCCGGTCGAAGCCGACGACGATGATGATGTCCGCCGTCTTTTCCACAATGCTGGAGAGCTTCTGGCGTTCGCGCTGCGTTTCCTCAAAGAGACGGGCATTATCCAGAGCGACGGAAGCGTGATTGGCCAGCCGTTCCACAAAATCCAGGTGGGATGAATCGAAGGCGTCGGGATGCGGGCTTTCCATGTTCAGAACCGCGATGACGCGTCCCCGGCGGCGGATTGGGACCGAGAGGTAACTGATCGTCTCTTTCGTCAGCGGCACATAGTCCGCTTCCTGCCGCACGTCTGTTAGCAGCGCCGGACTGCCCGTGCGCGCCACCCGGCCCATCACACCCTGGTCCATCGGCAGCACGCGCTTACGGAGGTCTTCTTCCGGAATATCCAGGCCATAACCGGCCACCAGGCGCAGCACGCGCTTGTGAGCATCGACCAGCGCCAGGGAGGCAGCGTGCGCCCCGGTCAGGCGCAGCCCCCAGTCCAGGATCATGTTCAGGACACGTTCCCAGCTCAGGGCTTCCATCAGCTCGCGGTCGACCTGGCGCATGATGTCCAGTTCTCGGACATGTTTACTGAGCTGCTCGTCGGTGTGGCGGTACAGCCGCGCATTCTGGAGGGCGATGCTGATGTTGGCGGCCAGGGCCTCCAGGAGCCCGGCGTCTTCCTCGCCAAAGTGACGCCCGGTCTGCGGGTTGTCCACAATGATCACGCCCAGCAGCTCATCGCCGTAGCGCAGGGGAACGCTGAAGAACGACCGGATGCGTAGCGCGCTGAAGATCCAGCCGAAGGGTCGCCCGTACAGCCGCGCAGCACTCTCTTCCAGAACAGATCGTCCCTGCCGCCAATCGGCCAGGGGCGCAAAGCCGCTGTCTTCGCCGAGTGGGATTTCCAGTTGTTCCAGCCGGAACTGGTCGTCGGGCAGAGTGGCCGGCTGGCTGATGGCGCCGAAATTCAGCGTCTCATGTTCCGGTCGGACGATAAGGATCAAGGCGCGTTCGTAGTGGAGCTGGGTGGTGACGATCTGGGTCACGCTTTCCAGCAGCGCCTGCTGGTCCAGCACCGTGCCCAGCGCCAGTGTCGCGTTGCGGATGCTGGTCAGGGTTTCCACCTGGCGTTGCAGGGCTTCATTAGCGCCATGCAGGGCCGCCGAAACAGAAACCATGGCCGCCGATTGCTCCCGCGATTGGGTGACTTTATCGGCCAGTTCATGCTCGCGCAGGGTCAGGCGGCGCTGGTACGTGGCGAGGAGCGCCAGGATGGCCGGCACCAGGGCAATCCACGCCAGCCAACTCAGCCCGCCCCACACGGCGAGGATGGCGAGGAAGACCGAGGCCAGGACACCGACGAAGAACGTTACGCTGAACAAACCTGTTCACTCCTCACGTACGGCGTGGCCGGGTGTCTTTTCGTCCCGGATGCTCTCATCCGGGCCCCTGGCCCACCGCCAGCGAGTCGCCTGCATTATACTGCACTCCCTGGATTTCTGCCCTGGATCCAGTGCCGGGTGGCCATGGCAACCGCGCTTCCCGCGAGCGGTTGACCATGCGGCTCAGGGATGGGTAGAATACTGGTGTAATGGGGCCAGACAGAGTCCCTGTCCCCGGTGGAACGCCAGGATGCCAATCCGGCAAGGAGTTGTATGCGCACACGCTGGTTGATTCTGTTGCTGGGTGGGCTGGGGGTGGTTGCGCTGTTTGCGTTTCCAGCCTGGTGGCCGCTGGTGAACCGTTCACCGGTGGCGGATGCGCTCCCGGGCCTGACCGAGTTGCCGGCCGAAGAGCAGGCGGTCATCGAAGCGATCGCCCTTGAGGACATGGCCTTTGCGGAGGCGCTGATTACTGCCGGGCTGGCTGACCCTGTTGTGGTTCCAGAGGAAGAACAGGCGCTGCCTGCCATGCAGGGGCCGAGCCTGGTTCGCTCCGGTGAGTTTGTGACGATTGATGCGGTGCGCTGGGCCCGGGGATCGGTCAAGGTCTACCAGCAGGCGGATGGCAGCTGGCTGGTCCGGTTGGAGGGATTTGAGGTGCGAAACGGCCCGCAATTGCACCTCTTCCTTTCGGCCAACCCGGCACCGCGCACTCCGGACGAAGTGCGGGAAGGCGGGCTGGGCTTTGACTGGGGGCCGCTCAAAGGGACGCTCGGTAGCCAGAACTTCGCACTACCGGCGGGCTTTGACATGAATGCGGTCAAGAGCGTTGTGATCTTCAGCCTGCCGCACCAGGAGGTGTTCAGCACGGCGCAGTTATTCTGATGGTCATGATCAGCCGCGTGATTGCGGCAAAAGTGGGGGAGTCATCTTATGGTGCCGTATTCAGCCTTAGCAGGGGTGTATCAGGAAGCCGGGTTAGGGGAGCCCGCCGACCGGCTTCGCCAGCGGTTGTTCGACAAAATCCAGATGGAAGGCTGGCTGGGAAGACGCATTCTTGACCTCGGCTGCGGGATCGGGACGGCCGCCTGCTGGTTCAGCGCCAACGGATTCCGGGTGACGGGCATCGATCAGTCGCCCGATATGCTGGCCGTGGCGCGCCTGAATGCCGGGACGCTGGGTCTTGCGCTGGAACTGCGCGAGTTGGACCTGGCAACGATGGATATCGATGATGGCTATGACCTGGCGCTGGCGCTCGACGTGTTTAACGAATTGCGCAGTGCGCGCGATCTGGAAACCGCGCTGTTGAAGGTCAATCGCGCCCTGAACCCGGGCAAACTGCTGTTGTTTGACCTCCTGACGATGCGCGGTTTTGTTGAGCAGTGGGGCGCTGTGACGCACGTGCTCCATGACGAGCCGGAGCGCCTGCTGGTCATGGTGCGCAGCGATTACAGCTACGAAAACGCCCTCAACACCCGCCATTACACCGTGATTAAGCATGAAGAGGAAGGCTGGCAGCGGAGGGACGAGGTTCACACGCTGCGAGCCTATAACCTGCAGACGATCGGCGGGATTCTCCAGCGCACCGGCTTCAAGGTGCAGCAGGTGGTTGATGCTGCCCTGCGGCCCTTCGACCCCCGCAGTGATGCCTCCGGTCGGGCCGTGTTCGTTGCGGTGAAGACGGAGAGCGTGTAGGCCGGCGGCGCGCTACCGCATGGCTGGCGGCTGTTCTGCCCCGACGAAGCTGCCCGGTGGCTGCCTGGCAGCGCATTGCCTGACCGTGAGATTGGCGGCCCTGGCATCTGATTGCCGGAGCCGGTACCCTCCGGCGGCGCTTTCTGTGTTAAAATTCCGCGCCGTGATCAGAAAACTGGTATTGGAACTGGGTGAGAAGCATGATGGATATGGTAACTCCCGGGCCGCGCCCGGTTTACAGCGAAGCGACCATGCAGCGGTTGCCGGTGGATGCGGAGCACCTGGGGATCCGGGTGGTGGTCCCGTTACTGGCGGTGGGCGGCTTCGTGCTGTTGCTGTGGCTGGGGCCGGTCTTGCTG
>CAZGYW010000149.1:0-6658 GCA_964530495.1 uncultured Anaerolineae bacterium | reverse complement strand
CCAGGAATTCCAGGGCGAAATCGCGGTCAGCCACGGTGTCCAGCGAATTGTCCGTGACCCGGCTGAACCCGAGCAGGCGCGCGGTGAGCTGCCGGTCAATGGGATGGCTGGTGCCGGCGAGCGCGGCCGCGCCCAGGGGCAGTTCGTCCAGGCTTCCCTGCCGCAACTGCAGCAGGCGGTTCTCGTCGCGCGCGAAAGCCTCGAGGTGGGCGAGCAGCCAGTGCGCCACCAAGACCGGCTGGGCGGTTTGCAGGTGGGTGTACCCAGGCATGATCCAGTCCTGATGCTTTTCGGCCAGGCGCAGGAGGGAGCGCTGCAGGAGCCGCAGGGCTCCGGCCAAATGCTCCACCTCGGTCCGCAAGTACAGCTTGAAATCCGTGATGACCTGGTCGTTGCGCGAGCGCGCGGTGTGCACCTTGCCGGCCACCGGGCCGATCAGCTCGTGCAGGCGCCGCTCCACCAGCATGTGCACGTCCTCGTCCGAGGGCCGGTGTTGGAGTTTGCCCTGTTCCCATTCGCGCAGCACGGCCCGCAGGCCGGCTTGGATTTTACGCGCTTCCGGCGCGGCGAGGATTTTCCGTTTGGCAAGCATTTCCACGTGCGCCAGGCTCCCGGCGATGTCCGCGGGCAGGAGCCGCAGGTCCACGTCCAGGGAGGAAGTGTACGCTTCGGCGCGCGGGTCCGGCTTTTCGGTAAAGCGGCCGGCCCAGGCTTTTTGCGGGGCTTTGGATTTAGCTGGCTTGCGCTTCCGGCGTGCTGGCATGGTCGTCGCTCCGTTCAGGCTTTTTTGCGCGGCTTGCCCGCTTTGCTCCGCAGCTGGGCCTGCACCTTGAGCGGCAGGCCGTAGAGATTGATGAACCCGGTGGCATCGGACTGGCGGTAAACCTCGTCGCGGCTGAAGGTGGCCAGCGCCTCGGAGAACAGGGAGTTGGGCGAGCGCCGGCCCTGGACCAGGACCTGGCCGCGCCACAGCCGCAGGCGCACCTCGCCCGTGGCCGCGGACATGACCTGGTCCATGAAGGCGTCCAGGGCCTCGCGCAGGGGCGTGAACCACTGGCCGTAGTACACCAGCTCGGCGTACTTCAGGGCCAGCTGGCTGCGGAAATGCATGGTCTCGCGGTCCAGCACCAGGCTGGACAGCTCGTGCAGGGCTGTCACCAGCACCGTGCCCGCCGGCGTCTCGTAGGCGCCGCGCGACTTCATGCCCACCAGGCGGTTCTCGACCAGGTCCGTGCGGCCCACGCCATGGGCGCCGGCCGTTTGGTTCAAGGTCTGGATCAACTTGACCAGGTCCAGCTTGCGTCCGTTCAGGCTCACCGGCACGCCGGCCTCGAAGCCCACGGTCACTTCCCCGGGTTCGGCCGGCGCTTTTTTCGGGTCCTGGGTCAGCATCCACACCTCGTCGCTCGGGGCCTGCCAGGGGTCCTCCAGCTCGCCGCCTTCGTGCGAAATGTGCCACAAGTTCCGGTCGCGGGAATAGATCTTCTTAAGGGACTGGGAGACCGGCACGTGGTGCGCCTCGGCATAGGCCAGCGCGTCCTCGCGCGAGCGCAGGGTCCACTTGGGGTCGCGCCAGGGCGCGATCACCGCCAGCTGGGGCGCCAGGGCCTGGTAGGTCAGCTCGAACCGCACCTGGTCATTGCCCTTGCCCGTGCAGCCGTGGGCCACGGCGTCCGCTTTTTCCTTGAGCGCGATCTCGACCTGGTGCTTCGCGATCAGGGGCCGGGCAATGGACGTGCCGAGCAGGTACTTGTTCTCGTAAACCGCGCCGGACTTGAGCAGCGGCGCGAGATACTCTATTGCGAACTCGCGCTTCAAGTCCAGCACATAGCATTTGCTCGCCCCGGTCTTTTTGGCCTTGGCCGGGAGCCCGTCCAGCTCCTCCTCCTGGCCGATGTCCGCCGCGAACGCAATCACCTCGCAGTTATAGTTCTCCCGCAGCCAGGGGATGATCACCGAGGTGTCCAGCCCCCCGGAATACGCCAGCACGACTTTCTTGATGGTCATGGGAACAATCTCCAATGGAAGTTTTGACTTGTCATACAGCCTTAACAAACGGAATATTTGTTGGTACTGGGTAAATGATAACGGATGCCAACCTGTAATTCCAGTTCATTTTAATCCCCTTCTTTACACCGCCTGGCGGAAGAGCACCAGCGAGCCGATTTATAAACGATGAACCAGCGGAATGAGTATGATAAAATAACCCAAACTGATCCATTACACCCAGCTATTTAGCTGTTGCTAAGAAAGAAGATGTCTTATGTCTGTGCAAAAAAATGTTTTTCAAGCCATGTCCGGCGCCCTCAAACCAGCCAAGGTTCCTTGTGTTTTAATTGGCGGATTTGCCCTCAATCATTACCAGGTTGCACGTCAAACTCAGGATGTGGACTTTCTTATTACCACGGAAGGATATGCAAAGTTGAAACCCGCCTTACGGAAAGCAGGCTACCGGGAGGAATTCAACCGTAAATTGTTCGCTCGGTTAGTTCACAATCAGGGCGATAAATTGGATATCGATTTTCTATTTGTAGATCCCAATACCCTTATGCAGGTGATACGGGCAGGGAAAAAAGTCAAAGTGTCTTCCAAACCGTTCATCATTCCATCGTTGGAACACCTGCTGGCGCTTAAATTGCATGCCTTGCACAGCGACAGCAAACGGCGCTTATATAAAGATATGCCTGATATTTTGGATCTGATTCGCTTGAACGGGATTAAATATAGATCCAGCCATTTTAAACGGCTCTGCTTAAAGTATGCAGACGGCGATATTTATCACGTTATTCTGGAAGGTTTAAAACACTATGAATGAATTGATTCTGCCCGTCCTAAAAAACCTGCCCCGGAACACAAAACGGTTGAGTATGGATGCCTATCTTGAGTTCTTGGAGTTCAATTTGCGATATGTCATCCCGCCCCGCGTGCGCCGCGCCCTCTCCTCGCAACGCAAACGAAAAACCATCAAGGTCCAGTTCAGGATCAAATAAACCCTCGCGACTTTTTCAAACCACCGCAGGCCCCATCCACAAACGCCTACTTAATCTTCATGATCCAAACCATGGACATGTTTTTCGGACGGGTTTCGGAATCGTAACGCGGCGCTCCATTCGACCCATCAGTAACCGGAGCACGAGCATCATTGGTCTGCGGTCCAATGGTTGATAATGCGCTGGAGAACATTATCCCCAAAGCCGCTCCTCCGGTTGTGCCTGATCCATAAATCTGATGGTGGTGTCCCTGCATCGCATCATTTTGAATATCTCCGGAATGGTTTGAACCGCGCAGAAATCTGCCTGTCGAATTCAAATCCGGAATGGTTTGTCCATCGAACACGCTTTCCGAGTCACTGATGGTCTGCCCGTTGCATTCGACCCATTGTGAAGAAAGCGCCGGGGCGCCGGGCGCCATATTTTTATGCCAGGCGATGATGCTGCCAACCGGCACATCGTAATTCAAAACGAACGGCACGCCGTTGAGCGGCTGGCGGGGAGTCATTTCGTTATCTGACCCAACCTGCACACCAAGCCAGTATTGGGTATTGAAATCAATGGTTTTTGAAAGCAAAGGGTTTGTTGATCCCAAACGAACATTGAAGTATCCGTTTTCAACCTTGACATTGGTCAAGCTCTCGGTCCATTTGGCCGCGCCGATCAAGGCATTAGAATCGTCATACAGCCTAAAGGTAATGACATAGTTCCCGTCTGCCACTGGATTTCCGCTGCTGTCAGTTAAGCGCCCTTGATAGTTCACCGTCCTTTGCGCCGGAATGGCAGAAGCGATCGCACTAAACACCAACAACAAAGCCACCGCGAGCAAGCCGCTCTTTCTCATTTCTTCCTCCTCGAAGTCGGTCGTTTATTTCACCAACGCCAGCTTTTTAGTCAGCGTGGTTGTCTTGCCTGATCCTGATTTTGCCCGAATCCAAAGCAGATAAACGCCATTGGCCAGGTTGGCCGTGTCCCAGGCCCACGTATTGGAGCCCGCGGCCAGGCTGGCCCAGTGCTGGGAAATGACAAGATCGCCATTTACCGTGTAGATCTTCAATTCCACCTCAGCCCTTTCCGCCAGGTCGAAGTGGATGGTCCCGCGTTTCCTCCGGATAGGATTGGGCGCTGCATAAACATACTCTGCGCTGATCACTTCGCCGGCAAATGTGCGGATGGGTGTAACTGTGACCGTGGGCGTGGGCGCAGGCAGGAAATAATCGTTAAAAAAGCCCGCCTGGATCGAATAGCGGCTGCTCCAAATTTGCCCCACCGCCGATTCACCGCCCGCATCGCGCAGATTCATTCCACCGGCTGCTTGTGTGTTGCCCACACTACCGATGACAATTTGATTGAGTTGATAGTTAGCCGATGACTGGGCGGCTTGGAGCGGATTACTAGCCGCAGTCAGAAATAAAACTACCAGAATTATATTTTTTAACATTTCCATCCTTATGCCCCTTTGTTTAGGTTGACGGCAAAGGCATTTATTAAAAAGCCACCCCAACGTTCACACCGATCAATGTATAAAAATACGGGTAATTTTGAGTATAGTTAAAAGTTTGCCCCATAAACATTACTGTTCCATACGTAAGGGTCATTTGATACATTCCAAGAAACGGTGATAGTACAAACCAATTGCCAGGCCCGAAGTGCCATTTATAACCTGCTTCAGCACCAAACTTAGTCCGGGTCACATCCCTGTGATAGGTTATGTCATAAACTTCCATGTCATATCCCCCAAATTCGTAACTAAACATCGGACCTGCCCAGAATCCGGATTGAATGCCTGTCTCTGGTGAAAAGTAATAATGTAACGCTGCTCCAGGACCCACTAGCGAGAGACCCGCTTTGCTATCAACAAGGCCCTGCCAGGAATATAAACCCTTTAAAGCGACCGAAATATTTTCAGATATAGCGCGCTCGTATTCAAGCTCAAGAACGACACCCACATAATCATAAATCACAACAAACCCAAACGGATTTATACAAATATTATTGCTTGGTCCCTCTAATGCTGACTTGGGACGCGAATCAGCAGCCGCAAAGGTGGATTGTGTTCCCGGCTCCAGGCGGCTACCCATAACTGCCTCGGGTGTTGAAATTAAATTTAATTCTGGCACAGGTTCGGGTGTCGCCTCAGAAGTTGGCTCTGGTGTGGGTTCAGGGGTTGGTTCAGGGGTTGGCTCCGGGGTTGCGGGGGTTGGTTTTGGCGTAGGCGCCGGCGTGGCCGCAGTAGGGATGGGCGTTGGCGCAAAGGTTGCGGGTTCTTCCGGTGCTAAGACGATCTCCGCGGGCACGGACTGCCTCAGCGGCTGGCTGCCTTCCCCGGGAATGCGCAGCATGAGAGACACGCGGTGCTGGTGGGCCTGCAGGTCCCCAGGATCGTAGCGGAAGGCATAATCCACTTCGTAGTATTCCGAGTTGTAGGAAGCTCCGGCAGTGACGCCCTGCCCATCATATCCCAACCTGGCTCCCAGGCTTTTTATGAACCAGTATTCCGCGCCCGCGCGCAAATTGAAGCGCGAGTATTCCGAGAACTCCAAATCGAGGGTGGTGATCAAGTGATTGAAATAGAGCTGGTCCTGGGATGGAAATAACTTGAGCGCTGTGCCCAGCTTGACATTGAGCGGCGTAAAATCCACGTTATTTTCCGAAGCGCTCCAATACAAGCGTTGATAAATGTTTTGTATGTTCAGCCCCAGCGTATGGTCCAGATAAAGCACCGGCTGCCACAATGCCCCAATGTCCAACCCATGCCCGACTGCTGAGAACCCATCCATTCCCTGCTGTAAAAACTTGAGGTTGGCGCCCAAAGAGAGCCCCTTGACCCATTCAAAAGCTTTTCGGCCATAGCTGACAATAATAGCGTTTTCCGAACTGGTGAAATTGCCCTCGATCAGTCCGGCCTCGTCACGTTTCTCGATTTCACCGCTGTTGAAATTGATCCAGCTCAGTTCAAAACTGCCGACCTCAGACCACTGAAAGGCGTAGGAAAGATAGCTGGAGCTCATTTGGTTAGCGAGCACGGCGTATTGCGAACCAACTTGGTAAGTATATAAATTCATCTGCGACAGCCCAGCCGGATTCCAGTACCCGGCTGTGGCGTCATCTGCCAAAGCCACGAACGCACCGCCCATGCCCAGGGCCCTGGCGCCCACACCCTGGTCGAGATAGACGCTGCTGCCGTAATTATTGCCCTCTGGCCATGCTGATATTGGTAGTAAAAACAAGGTTAAAACAAGAGCTGCAGATCGTTTCATCTTACCGACCCCTCCGGTAAATTGCGTTCTAATTGGTTAGACCGAAAAACAATATTTTCATTGCGTTCTTTTTATTAATTTCTCAATCCCACAGCCCGTAGCGGAGGATGCAGTACAGGGCCCGAAAGGCGTCTTTGGCGCGGATCTTCTTCCCTTCCTGGTAGGTGCGGCCGTTGTAAGTGATGCCCACTTCGTAGAAGCGCAGCTTGCGGCGGGCGAGCTTCAGGGTGATCTCGGGCTCGAAGCCGAAGCGGTTCTCCTTGAGCAAGACGCCGTTGAGGGCTTCCCGCCGGAACGCTTTGTAGCAGACTTCCATGTCCGTGAGGTTGAGATTGGAGAAGAGATTGCACAGCGTGGTGAGGAACTGGTTGACCACCGCGTGCCAGAAGAACAGCACCCGGCGGGACT
>CAZGYW010000148.1:0-6663 GCA_964530495.1 uncultured Anaerolineae bacterium | reverse complement strand
GCCAACTGCGAAAAGCCAACCGCAAAGATCGCAAAGGGAAAAACAAGAACGCAAAGACAAATAGAAAAAACGTTGCGCCCTTGAAGTCATCTCTTTGCGGCCTTTGCGGTTGGCTTTTTCCCGGGGCCGGTACGGTGGGCAAAGAAACGGGAGGGATGCTATCATGGAAACTGTGCGGAGGGGGAATCGAGACTGCCATGCGCGTGCTGATGATCACCCAGGCGTTGGATCGTCATGACCAGGTGTTGAGCTTCACCCACGACTGGGTGGCCGCCCTGGCCGAACGGGTGGAGGGGCTCATTGTCGTGCCGGTGCGCGCCGGCGACTACGCCCTGCCCGCGAATGTAACGGTTGAATCGATGGGCAAGGAGCACGGGCACAACCGCCTGGGCCGCGCCGGGGCGTTCTATAGCGTCCTGAACCACCACCTCGGGGCGGTGGACGCGATCTTCGCCCACATGAGTCCGCGCTACGTGCTCACGGCCGCGCCGTTGGCCCTGCCCCGCCGCAAGCCGATCACGCTGTGGTACACCCATCGGGAGCCCAGCCCGGAATTGCGGCTCGCCATCCCGCTGGCGACGCACATCGCCACCGCGCATCCCACCAGTTTCCCCATTGCCAGCCCGAAAGTCCACGCGCTGGGGCACGGGATCAACACCGCTATCTTCAAGCCGGGGGAGGCCCTGCCCTCCGAGCCGCCGCTGGTCGTTTCGCTGGCGCGGCTCTCGCCCATCAAGCGTCACGAGACGCTGATTCGCGCTGCGGCGATCCTGCGCGACCGCTACGACGACCCGCCGGCCCGCTTCGTGATCGCGGGCGGAACGCTGCCCGGCCAATCCGACCAGTACCGCCTGGACCTGACGGCGGAGATCGAGCGGCTGCGGGTGGGGGATCGGGTGACGTTGTGGGGCGCAGTGCCGGCGGAGGCGGTGCCGGGCGTGTTCAGCAAGGCCAGTCTGGCTTTCAACGGCAGTCCGGCCGGCCTGTTTGACAAGGCGGCGCTGGAGAGTATGCTGTGCGCAGTGCCAACGCTGGTCGCCAATACGGCATTCAATGATCTGCTGGGCGGGTACGCCGGGCAACTGACCCTGGAGGATGGCGGGGATGCCGAGGCGCTGGCCGCGAAGCTGAACGTCCTGCTGCGCCTGACGTCGGAGGAGCGCCGCGCGATGGGTCTGGCGCTCAGCGCGCGCGCCGCCCGTGCCCACAGCCTGGATCAGCTCATGGACCGGCTGGTCGCGTTGTTTACCGCGCGGTGAGAATGAGTCAAGAGGCAGGGTGGCAAGTGGCAAGAAAAGGCATCGAAGCGGCAAGCGTCCAGGCGCGAAGCATCCGCAGGGACGTCCACCGCCTGTTTTTGTCTTTAGCTGACCGCTGCGGAAGAGTCAAGAGGCAGGGTGGCAAGTGGCAAGAAACGGCGTCGAAGCGTCCAGGCGGCAAGCGTCGAAGTGGCAAACCGTAGGGGCGCAGCATGCTTTTGTCTTTAGCTGAAAGCTGACTGCTTTTTTGCTTTTGCTGACCGCTGACTGCTGATTGCTGACCGCTCAAAGGAGAGCGCCATGAAAATCCTGTTTATCGGAGGAACCGGCAAAATCAGCACGGCCGTGAGCCGCCTGGCGGTGGAACGCGGCCTTGATCTCTACCACCTCAACCGCGGCCAGCGCGGGGTGACGATCCCCGGCGTGACCACCCTCACCGGTGACATTTCCCGCCCGGCGGAGGTGGCCCGCGTCCTGGAGGGCCATTACTTCGACGCGGTGGTCGACTGGATCGCCTTCACCGAGCCGGACATCGAGCGCGACCTGGCCCTGTTCCGCGGCAAGACCGGGCAGTTCGTGTTCATCAGCTCGGCCTCGGCTTACCAGAAACCGCCCGCCAGCCCGGTCATCACCGAGTCCACGCCGCTGTACAACCCGTTCTGGCAGTACTCCCGGGACAAGATCGCGTGCGAAGATCGCCTGATGCGCGCCTACCGCGAGGAAGGCTTCCCCATCACGATTGTGCGCCCGTCCCACACCTACGATACCAACCTGCCGATCGCCATCGGTGGCTGGGATACCTACACGCTGCCGGATCGGCTGCTGCGCGGCGCGCCCGTGGTCGTCCACGGTGACGGCACGTCCCTGTGGGTCGTCACCCACTCAAAGGATTTCGCTAAAGCGTTCGTGCCGCTGCTGGGCCACCCGCAGGCGATCGGGCAGGCTTACCACATCACGTCCGACCAGGTGCTCACCTGGAACCAGATCACGCAGACCCTGGCGGCGGCGCTGGGTGTGGAGGCGAAGATCGTCCACATCCCGTCGGAGTTCATTGCCCGGCTGGAACCCGATCTCGGGGCGGGCCTGCTGGGGGACAAGATGCACAGCGTGATCTTTGACAACAGCAAGATCAAGCGCCTGGTGCCGGACTTCGTGGCCAGCATCCCGTTCCACATCGGCGTGCGGGAGACGCTGGCCTGGTACCAGGCGGATCCGGCCCGGCTGCGGGTTGACGAGGCCGTTAACGCGCAGATCGACCGCCTGATTGCCGCCTTTGCGGCAGTGCCGGGCGGCGCGTAGGCGCGCTCCGCGCCACGGAGCACGTAAGGAGGGGAGGACGCCGTCCACGCGGCGCGCAGGCGCCGGGAAAGCGTTGAATCCCGGCGGAAAGCCAGCACTGCTGCATCCCACCAACCATCACCGCCATCCGGCAGTCACGAAGCGGTATCCGGGGGTAAGCCGCCCGGAGGATCGTCGTTACGTATTTTTGTATCGGCCTGGCTGCGGCCCGGACTCTGGCCCGCAGCCCCTGTGTCGGATGACCTGAGAGGGGTATACGGAATGAAGAAACTATTGGTCGTGGCGCTGCTGGTGGCACTCTGCGCGGGGGCGGTCCTGCCCGGCCTGGCCCAGGGCAATCGCCAGCCCATCAGCATCGCTAACGCTGCTCAACTGGTGGAGCGCATTCGGCTGGGCCGCGGCACGGCGGATTACGCCGCCTTCTCGCGGGATGGACAGACGGTAGCTATCGGCGGATCGGTAGGCGTGTGGCTGTACCCGGTGGGGGACGTGGGGACGGCGACCGAGCCGCCGCTGATCCGCAGTGAAAAAGCGGTGGTGGGCATCGCGTTCGCGCCGGATGGCAGGACGCTGGCCATCAACAACGGCACCCAGATCGAGTTCTGGGATTACGCGGCCGGCAAGATGGTCAGCGAGATCACGCCGGCTCGCTCCAGCAAGGCCATCGCCTACAGCCCGGATGGCAGCCTGCTGGCGATCAACATGGGCGGCAGTGGCATCAGCCTGTGGGACGTGGCCGCCGGGGCGGAGCGCCTTCTGATCGCGGGCAGCATCCAGGGGGACGCGGCCCTTGTGTTCAGCCCGGACGGCAGCCTGCTGGCCGGCAGCACCACGGATTACAAGGGGCACCTGTGGCGCGTGGCGGACGGTACGGAAGCGGCCCTCCTGGAAGGGCACACCCGCTACCTGTACGATTTCGTCTTCAGCCCGGATGGCAGCGTGGTCGCCACCGCCAGCTATGACAAATCGATCCGGGTGTGGGAAGTTGCCACCGGGACGGAAATGGCCACCCTGATGGGCACCGAGGCCGAGCCGCTGAACGAGGCCTATTCGATCGCGGTCAGCCCGGACGGCAACACCCTGGCCAGCGGGCACGCCGGCGGGAAGGTCGCCTACTGGGACCTCAACGCCATGGCCCCGGCCCTGGTCTTCGGCCCGCTGGATGACAACATCATGGACCTGGCCTTCAGCCCGGACGGCAGCCGCGTGGTAACGGCCAGTGGCCTGCCCGGGGTGGCGCTGTGGGACGCGGCCAGCGGGTCGCCGGTGGCCGCAGCGGTCGGGCATACCGAGTACATGAGCGCGGCAGTCTTCAGTCCGGACAGCACCCGGTTAGCCATCACCGACTGGGCGGAGAATGTGTGGCTGTGGGACACCGCCGCGATGCAGCAGTTGAACTTCACCGCGCCGCTGCCGGACCTGGTGGGCACGGGCGTCCGCAACAGCACGATGCTCGTCTACGCCCCGAACAACAGCGTCGTGGCGGTGACGGACGGCTTCGACGTCAGCCTGCTGGACGCGGTCAGCGGCGCGGTCGTCCGCGAGCTGACCGGCTGCGGGGGCCTGCTGGCGAGCATGTCCTTCAGCCCGGACAGCACCCTGCTGGCGGAAGCGACCAGCACCAGCGTGTGCGTCTCCGACGTAGCCACCGGCCAGCTGCTGGCGAGCTTTACGGCGGGCGACTGGATGAACACGATCGAGTGGAGTCCCGACCAGACCCTGCTGGCCGCCACCAACAAGGATCACACGGTGCGGGTCTACGGCCTGCCCTGATCGGCTATCACGCTGCACAGCACTAAATGAGGAGGGGCTGGCGGTGTTTATACACAGCTAAGTGCGGCACCAGGTTGCACAAGGTTGTGAGAGCATCCTGCCTGTACGGGCGGTTCGCGAACCGCCCGTACAAAGCTCTGATTGTCTGGCAATATGGGTAAGAACACCGACCCGCCCTGTGACAACGATTCTCTTGCGGGCTGAGAGTCACTGCCGAAAGATGACGGATATAACCATTATGACTGACCTGTACACTACTTTTGCTAACCTCAAGGGCCACCAGTTCATCAGCCTGACCACTTTTCGCAAAACGGGGGTGGCTGTTTCGACGCCGGTCTGGTTCGCGGATGCCGGCGGCCGCCTGATTGTGACCACCGAGCCTGCCTCGGGCAAGGTCAAGCGCATCCGCCACACGCCGCGGGTGACCGTCGCGCCGTGCACCTTCCGGGGGAAGCTGCTCGGCCCGGTCCAGGAGGCGCGGGCGCGCATCCTGCCCCACGGGGAGCATGCTGCGGCGGAAGCGGCGCTGAAGGCCAAGTACGGCCTGCAGTGGACGCTCCTTACCCTGCCGGACCGCCTGCGCGGGCGCCACAAGGAGCGTGCCTTTCTGGAGATCATGCCGCCCGGCGGGAACTGATGCCGGGCGGTTGATAGCATTGATAGGGGGGCGGTTTCCCCGTCGCAGACGCCCTCGAACGTCGAGCAGCGCCCGTACGTTACCCGCTAATCAATCGTCATCATCATCGTCGTCATCGTCCGTTGGCCGCGGCGTTCTGGTTGGCGCGGGTGTTCTGGTCGGGACGGGTGTGTCTGAGGGCGGTGGTGTCGCGGTGAGCACCGGGGTATCGGTCGGAACTGGCGTGTCAGTAGGCACGGGCGTGTCCGTGGGAACAGGCGTATCGGTGGGTACAGGCGTATTCGTGGGCGCGGGCGTGCTGGTCGGCTGCGGCGTCCAGGTTGGCAGCGGGGTCCAGGTCGGCAGCGGGGTTGGCCTCACCGGGACCACAGGGCCGCTGATCGGGTAGGGCGTGCTGCTCGGGAAGATGACCGGGGTGGGCGAGCCATATAGAGCCGATTGCACTGCCTGCCACTGGGTCAAGCGGGAAGCAAGCTGCTCCTGGGGCAGCGGCAGGCTGATTGGCACCGGCGCGTCCAGGTTGCCGACCGGCAGCACCTGCACAGAGGCCAGATCATAAGGCTCAGGCGGATAGGGCTGACCGCTTGCCGTGCCGTTTTCGGCCAGGGGAACCCGTACCCGCGAACCGGCGAACACCGGCTGGCGGGTGCCGCCCGCTTCAACTTCCGCCCAGCCATCCACCACCGCAATGCTGAAGTCCCCGCCAGGCTGGGCCTGGAGGAAAGCGGTGGCCTGCATATCGATGACTACCTCGTTGACGAGCAGCGTGACCTCGGCCACCCCCTCCGGCGTCTGGATCAGCAGCCCGCTTTCCGGGCTTTCCGGGCAGGCGGCATCGTTCTCCCCGCTCTCGAGCGAGAAAGCCTGCATAGGCCCGTAGTAGGGATGGCGGCCATCGGTTACCGGCAGCGACTCAACCTCCCCCTCCGCCTGCAGCAGGTCGCGCTGAATCCAGCCAAAACGCCCGGTATCCGGCAGGATCGCCAGAATCCATGCGCTGTCCTCGGTTCGCGCGCGGGCTTCCACAATGCCGCCTGGAGAGAGCACTTCGATAACGCCGGCAGCGCTGCTGGGACTGATGCGCGCATTCACGAAATAGCGGGCGCTCACGGCCATTTCCAGCTTCACAATGGGGATGGCCGCATTGGCAATCTCGACATCACCGAACAGCAGGTACGTGACAGGCTGGGGCGCTGCGTAACGCGGAAACACCACGACACTGAGCAGCGCCACCCCCCAGGATCCGCGCTCAACGTCCATTGAGCTGAGGCGAAAGGTGTTGATATCCTGAACCGCGGCCAGATCGCCCACCTGCTCAAACGCGAAATCGAGCACACCAACGCGCGGGGTGGCCTCGATCAGCATGTGCCCGTAGCAGATTTGATTGATTCCCAGTTGTTCGCACAACTGGTCTGTGGACTGGAGGGCAAGCGTGACAATCTGGGGGCAGGCGGCGGAGCTTTGCGAATCAACGCCCTGCCAGGGGATGACGCCAAGCAACAACAACGAAATCAGCAATATTACGCGACGCATAATCAGGTTCCTCGAATCCCGCATAATGACAGATGAATAGCTGATTCAGTCACATTATAGTCGAGTTTGGAACGAAACAGGGTGCCGGGCGAGACTGAGTTGTTAAAATCCGTGTGAATCCGCGCTTCATCCGTGTGAAGCCGTGAGCCATTGAATTTGATG
>CAZGYW010000147.1:5481-6666 GCA_964530495.1 uncultured Anaerolineae bacterium | reverse complement strand
GGAGGCCGTAGTACCGCTACGCGCGCCACGCTGCGTGCCGTCCACAAAGGTCAGCAGGTTGCGCTGGAGCAACTCGCCAAAGCGCTCCGTGCCGGCGAGGAACGCATTGCCGCGGAACATGAACTGCACGTACTCGGTGGAAGCCCAGCCGGTGATCTCACCGCCGTCCGCCGGACGGTAGGTGACAAAGGCCCAGGCGTAATCTTCGGTGATGCCGGTTGGTTCCAGCACCGTGCCGGGTGGAACCGGCGCCAGCACTTCGCCCAGGGTATCCGGCGTGCGGCGGATGTTCAGCCGGGCGTCCGGATTGAGGTTGTAGACGAGGCCGAAGAACTCGGCGTCAACGGCGGCTGCAGTCGGAGCGGCGGCTGCCGCGCCCGCACTGCCGGGGACATCCGAGGGCAGCGGATCGAGGTCAGCCAGGCGCACGGGTTGACCGTTCTCAGTGACCTGCACGAACTGGGCCAGGGCCCAGGCGGTGATGGCGCTGCCATCCGCCGTGACGTAATCGGCCAGGAGCCAGGTCGCGTTGGGATCGAGGTCCTGGTTGGGGGCCAGATCGGGCAGGGCAACGAAGTCCGGCTCCCCGGCGCGGCCCAGGATACTGAGCACCGTCCCGGCCTGGACCAGGCCCAGCGAGCGCGCGTCGGCGCGCGGGAATTCCCGCAACTGCAGGTTGGCGCCCGGATTCAGGTTGTAGACCAGGCCGATTGTTCCGCCGGTCGGGGCGGTGCCGGGCTGCTGGGGCAGCGCGACCGGCTCAGGCGTGGGCGTCTCGGCTGGAGCAGCCGCGGCCGGCTCAGCCGGGGCTTCGGTGGGGGCCGCTTCGGGGATGACGGCGACCTCAATGCCGGCCGGGAGCGCGGCGCTGCCCGGCTGGAAGTTGAGCGCGTTGTGACCGATGATGGCGGCCGGTTGAGCAGCGGTACCGGTCACGAGCAATGTGTAGGCCGTGCCGCCGTTGAACTGCATTTCGACGGGCAGCGGGCTGCCTTCGGCCGGAGTGATCAGCGTCACGTAAGAACTGAACGGAATCTCTGTGCTGAAGGTCGTGTTAACCGGGACGGGCGTTTCCTGCCCGGCCAGGGCGGCCACGACCTCCGCGTCGGCCAGCGCGTTGATCACAGTCACGCGCGCCGTAGCAGGATCGAGCGCCTCCACCGGGTCGGCATAGACTTCGAGGCC
>CAZGYW010000147.1:0-5381 GCA_964530495.1 uncultured Anaerolineae bacterium | reverse complement strand
ACGGGTGTTTCGAGGACGATGGCGGTAGGACCCTCCACCACCGCGATGCGGTACAGCGTCCCCGCCTGGAGCTTGAAGTCAGCCGGGCCGAGCAGTGCCTGATCAACCGGGCCGCCGGCGGCGACCACGGCCAGGGGGTAGCTGTTCGCCGGGATGTCGATTCCACCGGAGCTGTTGCCGTATTCGAGGCCCTGCAAGACCGGGCTGCCATCCGGCAGCACGACATCAACCGCACCGACCCCGGCAGCAGCGTGGATGGCGGTGACGCGGGTATTCCCAAGCACAAGCGGGCTGAGGTCGTCCTCAAAGGTCAGGACTTCCGGCGCCGCGGCCGAGCCGGTGAGGATGACCGTCAGGGCCTGGCCGCTGGTCACGTTCAGGGCGATTTCGGCGACAGGTTGGCCGCTCGCCTGAACCGTAACGGCGTGGTCGCCGGTCGGCAGGACTACATAATCCGTATACTGAGTAAACGCAAGCTGGACAGCGGCAAGCTGCCCGTCAACCTGGATATCCACGGCTGGCGCATCAGCGATGCCGTGTACCAGGCGCACGCGCGCCGACCCAGCCTCCTGGGCTGCCGCCAGCGGGACGGCGGCGAGGAGGGCGCTGCAGACCAGGATAAGCGTCAAGAGCATCCGGCGGTTCATAGTCTCTTCTCCCGTATACTTCTTCACCTGGACCAGCAGCACCGCGCGGGCGGGCGCTGGCGGCTGAACGCTACTGCGACAACGGGCAGCCCCCGGTGCTTCAGGGGCTGCCCACGCTGGGTTGGCTTCAAGCGGAGGCTAGGTACCTTCCTGCCACTGATTGAGGTAGGCGAGTTGTTCATCCGACAGCGTATCGATCCGGACGCCCATCGCCTCCAGCTTGAGGCGGGCAATTTCCATGTCGACATCTTCCGGAACACGGTAGACGCTGTTGCCCAGCTCGTCATGGTGCTTGACCATGTATTCGGCGGCCAGGGCCTGGTTGGCGAAGCTCATGTCCATCACACTGGCCGGGTGACCTTCAGCCGCGGCCAGGTTGATCAGGCGGCCTTCGCCCAGGATGTGCAGGCGGCGGCCGTCCGGCAAAACGTACTGCTCCACAAAGGGCCGGACGCGGCGCGGCGGCTCGACGGCCATCGCGGCCAGCGCGGGGATGTTGATCTCGACGTTGAAGTGGCCGGAGTTGCAGACCACAGCGCTATCCTTCATGACCTCGAAATGATGGCGATCGACGACGTTGATGTCACCGGTAGAGGTGACGAAGATATCGCCCAGCGGGGCGGCTTCGACCATGGGCATGACACGGAAGCCGTCCATGACCGCTTCAAGCCCCTTGAGGGGGTCGATTTCGGTCACGATCACGTTCGCCCCCAGGCCGCGCGCCCGGCTGGCGATGCCGCGGCTGCACCAGCCATAACCACCCACCACGACCGTGCGGCCGGCGATGAGCAGGTTGGTGGCGCGAATGATGCCGTCTATTGTGCTCTGGCCGGTGCCGTAGCGGTTGTCGAACATGTGCTTGGTGTTGCTGTCGTTGACGGCAATCACGGGGAATCGCAGCGCCCCGTCGGCAGCCATGGCGCGCAGGCGAATGACGCCGGTGGTCGTTTCTTCTGTGCCCCCGATGATATTGTCAATCAGCTCGGTGCGGCCCTTGTGCAGCTCGCTCACGAGGTCGGCGCCGTCATCCATGGTGATGTGCGGGCGGTGATCCAGGGCGCGCTGGAGGTGCTGATAGTAGGTCTTGTTGTCTTCGCCCTTGATGGCGAACACCGGGATTTCATCATTCGCCACCAGGGAGGCGGCGACGTCATCCTGGGTTGAGAGCGGGTTGGAGGCAGTCAGGACGACATCCGCGCCGCCGATCTGCAGGGTGCGCATGAGGTTGGCGGTTTCTGTGGTGACGTGCAGGCAGGCCGCCATGCGGAGGCCCTTGAGGGGTTTTTCTCTGGCAAAGCGCTCACGAATCTGGCGCAGGACAGGCATATCGTTTTCGGCCCACTCGATGCGCAGGCGACCACCGGTCGCGAGATCGAGCGCGCGGACATCGTGTTCAACAGACATGGAGACTCCTTGAAAAGGTACTGCTCAGCAATGCGATTCACTGGATTACCGACGGGCCATTGTATCACAGGTTCCGGCCGTTGTCGCCCGCGCATGTTCAGCCCAGTAGCGCGTCCAGCCGGCCGCCATCGTCGAAGATGGTGCGGAAGCGTTGTACGAACTCTGCCGGGGTGAAGCGGTGACTCTGGGTACCGACCTGCTCCAGCACGTAGGAAGCGCACAGCGCGCCCATCCGCCCGCACAATTCCCAGTCGAAACCCTCCGCCATGCCCCGCAGTAGACCGCTGCGGAAGGCATCCCCCACGCCGGTCGGATCGGCCACATGCGCGACCGGGAAGATGGGGATTTCCACGCGGCGGCCTTCCGTGTAGATGTGGGTGCCCTTTTCGCCCAGGGTGACCACCACAACTGGCACGCGGGCGATGATCGCCTCACGGGTCTGCCCGGTCTTTTGTACGATCAGGTCGAACTCGTACTCATTGCAGATCAGGATGGCGGCGCGCTCGATGCCGTGCCACAGGGCCGGCCCGTCAAAGCGGGCGACCTGCTGGCTGGGGTCATACACAAAGGGGATGCCGCTGGCGTGGCATTCGTCCACATACTGCTGCATGGCGGCCGGGTCGTTGGGTGAGATGACGACCAGATCGGGGCGCTCCGGGAGCAGCTCGGCCAGCGCGAAATGCCTGGCGTAGGCCATCGCGCCGGTGTAGAAGGAGGCGATCTGGTTGTTGTCGATGTCCGTGTTGACAAAGAACGACGCGGTGAAGACCTCGTCGATCTGGCGCACAGTGCTGGTTTCTACCCCGGCGGCGACCAGCCAGGCGCGGTAGTCGCCAAAGTCACGGCCGACCGTGCCAACCAGGCGCGGCGCGGGGCGCAGCCTGAGCAAGCCCAGCGAATACGCGATATTGGCTGCGACTCCGCCCCAGTGTTTGGTCATTCTGTCCACCAGGAAGCTGAGGCTGATGTGATCGATCTTGTCCGGCACAATCTGATCGGCGAACCTGCCGGGAAACTGCATGATGTAGTCATACGCGATGGAGCCGGTAATTGCGATATCCATGAGCCTCATCTCTCTGAAAACGGGCTGACTGGCCGTCAAAACGGCGGAAGTATACCACAAGATCAGCGGTCGGGAAGGCGCGTTGACACGGGGATCGCCGGGAGTATACTCGATCCGATGCCGCCTTTTCCGCTGTTTGGAATGCACAGGAGCGAGGGATCCGGATGAAATCCAGCGACCGACGGATGGCAGAGGGCTTTCTTTTCACCGATATGTACCAGTTAACGATGGCGCAACTGTACTTTCGGCAGGGGCTGCATGAGAAGGAAGCGCAGTTCGATCACTTCTTCCGCAGCTATCCCGATTACGGGATGCACGCCGCCGGGTACTGCATCAACGCCGGGCTGGAGTGGCTGCTGGATTGGATGGGTGAAGCGCAGGTGCGGCCGGAGGAAATTGACTACCTGCGCAGCCTGACAGGCAGCATGGGCGAGCGCCTGTTTGCGGATGACTTCCTGGGCTGGCTGGGCAGCAACGGGTGTTTTGAGAGCATCACGATGCGGGCAATCCCGGAAGGGCGGGTGGTCCATCCTAACGTGCCGCTGACGGTGGTACAGGGGCCGCTGGCCATCGCCCAGATTCTGGAGACGCCGCTGCTGAACCAGCTCAACTACCAGATTCTGATCGCGACCAAGGCGGCGCAGATTCGCGAGTCCGGGCGGGGGCAGCTCCTGCTGGAGTTCGGGATGCGGCGCGGGCCAGGCAAAGGCGCCAATGCCGGGGCGCGAGCGGCCCTGATCGGTGGGGCGGACTTCACCTCCAATGTAGGAGTTTCAGCGGTGCTGGGCACCCCGCCCAAAGGGACGCACGCGCACAGCATGGTGCAGGTCTTCCTGGCGCTGGGCGGTACGGAGCTGGATGCGTTCCGGGCATATGCCGACCTGTATCCGGATGACTGCCTGCTGCTGGTGGACACGATCAACACGCTGGAGAGCGGTATGCCGAACGCGATCCGCGTCTTTGAGGAGTTGCGCGCGCGTGGGCACCGGCCCGTCGGTGTGCGCCTGGATTCGGGCGACCTGGCGTACCTGAGCATCCAGGCCGCGCGGATGCTGAACGCCGCCGGTTTTGACGACTGCTCAATCGTGCTTTCCAGCCAGTTGGACGAAATCACCATCTGGCAGATCGTGACCCAGATCCAGGAGGAGGCGCCCCGCGCCGGGTTGGATGTCGACCGGTTGCTGGCGCGGCTGGTGTATGGCGTGGGAACCCGGCTGATCACTTCCGCGGGGGATTCGGCTCTGGACGGTGTGTTCAAGCTGGTGGCGATGTGCGATGGTGGGCGCTGGGTCCCGGCCATCAAGATCTCCGATTCGCCGGCCAAGACACCGAATCCCGGCAACAAGCGGGTCTGGCGCGTGTATGGGGAGGACGGCAAGGCGACCGCCGACCTGCTCAGCCTGGACGACGAAGACCCGGGCGGAATGGAGACGCTGGTGCTCCGCCACCCGGCGGAGACGCATAAGGCCCGGGCGCTCACGCGCGGGCAGGTCACGCACATCGAGCCGCTGCTGGTGGATGTGTTGAAGGAGGGCAAGCTGGTTTACAGCCTGCCGACGCTGGAGGAGATGGGCCAGCGCCGGCGCGAGGATGTCAGCCTGCTGCATTCGGGTGTGCGGCGGCTGCTGCGGCCGCACATTTACCATGTGTCGCTGACCCAGCGCCTGTGGGAGCAGAAGCAGGCACTGATTGAATCCGTGCTGGGGGATGAGTAGCGGAGGGGCGATGCCGGTTCTTGATCGCTTGCAGGCTCAGCCCGATAAAGAAGGGCCGCCGGAAGGTCGGCAGCCGGCGATAATCCGTGGCAAGCCGGGCTACGGCAGCTACTCGCTGGCCGGTTTGCGCGAGCGGGTCGAGCTGCAATTGCGATTGGAGCTTGGCAGCCGTGAAGCGCTCCTGATGCGTGAAGCCGATGAGGTGGCGCGCCGGGCACTCATCCGTGAAGCCGGGGATTATGTGCTGGCGGTAGAGAGCCTGACGCTGACCGTCAGCGAGCGGCAGGCGCTGTTCGATGCGGTGTACGATGCGTTGTTCGGTCTTGGGCCGCTTGAGGCAGTGATCGACGACGCAGCGACCACGGAAATCGCGATACAGGGACCTGACCGGGTTTACTGGCGGCGGGGTGGTGCTGAGCCGGAAGCGGTGGGCGGCGTGTTTGAGGATGACGCCCACCTGCGGCGGGTGGTCGAGCGGCTGGCTGCCCTGGCTGGTGTGGCGCTGGCCGAGGATCGACCGTTCGTTGAGGCAGGGCTGGAGATCAGGGGGCG